>JANLTA010000407.1:0-3540 GCA_031362705.1 Gemmataceae bacterium
CGATCGATGCCACGAAAACGACTCCGGCGCGTAGCGGTATTGTGTCTAACCTGTTACACTGTTCAAATATAGCATAATGGGCCGGAATGAGTAGTCCGGCCGCCTGAGGGGGCCTCATGCCCGGAGATGCGCAGGTCAGCAGAACGACCCAGGCCTTAGTGGTAGAGAGCGACCCGGCGGTGCGCGATCGCGCGATGAGCGTACTGACCGAAGAACTGGGTTGGGAAGCCCATGCCGTCGCTTCCATGCCCGAAGCGGTGTGTATGGTCGAAGGCCAATGCCCGCATCTGATCGTGGCCGGTTTGCACGGCTCCGATGAATCCAGCTTATCCCTTCTCGATGAACTGCACACGCGGGCACCGGAACTGCCCATCGTCATCCTCATGGACGAAGGCGCGGAAACGCTGACGCTCAACGCGCTCAAGAAAGGCGCGGCAGGCTACGCATCGTCGGTACATCTCGAACAAGAACTGCCTGAGATACTGGAGCGAGTCGCCTCATCAGCACGCTCGGTGCGCGATCGAAGACGATTGCGCCAATGTCTGACACGCGTGGAACTGGAATTCGCACTTGATAACGATCCGGATATGGTTCCGACGCTAGTGGCCGACGTGCAGGACCACATGGGTTTGCTCGGCTTCGGTGACAAAAGCGCCTTGGTGCGGCTCGGCGTCGCGCTCGAGGAAGCGCTGCTGAATGCCCTCATTCATGGGAATCTTGAGATTAGTTCCTCGCTGAAGCAATTGGACGACTCGTTGTATCGCAAGGAGATTCAGATTCGCCGTGAGAAACAACCCTTCAGTCGCCGGCGTTTGCGTTTTCGCGCTCGATTGTTCAAGACACGAGCCGAGTTCACAATTGCCGACGCCGGTCCGGGCTTCGACCCCACCAGCCTCCCGGATCCGACCGACCCCGCAAACTTGGAAAAAGTCAGCGGCCGCGGCTTGTTACTGATTCGCACCTTCATGGACGAAGTCCGCTTCAACAGCAAAGGCAACCAGATTCGCATGGTGAAACGGCTGGTGATCGCACGCGATCCAATCAAGTAGCTCAATAATCGTGTCGTTGCAAATCGTTGTTGACCATACGGTTACGCCGCGTTTCTTGAAGAAACACCGTACTTACATATCTTGATATTGTGAAGGATCACCTTAGGAAAGCTGCGGCGGATAGACCGTGGTGTACCAGCGATTTGTGCAGGATCGCCCCTGCCCACCCCCTCGAGACACACCATGCCGAGTCTGAAGATCCGCCGCATTGACCGTACTGACCGTAACGATTCCAAATCCGCCAAACAACTGGCCGAACTCAAAAAGCTGATCGCCTCCAGCGGCGATGTCGTCAGCCCCAAAGCTCGCGATCTCACCAAAAAGATCTTTGGATCGAACCTTTCGCCGGCCAAGGTCGCTGAGCGTGTGTGTAATGATGTGGCGGAAAAGGGTCTATCGGCCGTCATCAAGTACACCGAACAATTCGACAAAGTGAAGCTGACGCCGGCGACGCTGCGTGTGCCGGTCGAACAACTGAAAAAGTCGCACTCGCAAGTTGATCGCGAGTTGCTCGACACGGTTCGCAACGTTCGGCAGAACATCCTGTCGTTTCAGATGGGTATCCTGCATACCGATGCGGTGCTCACCGTCTCGGGCAGTCACGAATTGCAACTGCGCTATCGGCCCCTCCAGCGTGTCGGTATTTGCGTGCCGGGCGGAGCGGCAACGTATCCATCAACATTGCTGATGACCGTGGTGCCAGCCCAAGCGGCCGGCGTGCCGGAAATGGTTGTGGTCGCGCCACCGACTCCCAATGGAGCCGACAACACGGATTTGCAGGCGGTGTGCTATGAATTGGGCATCAAAGAAGTGTATCGTGTCGGCGGCGCGCAAGGTGTTGCGGCAATGGCTTACGGCGTCGATGGCATTCCGAAAGTCGATATGATCGTTGGCCCCGGTAGTCAGCATGTGACGTGGGCAAAGAAGCTGGTCTACGGCAAGGTGGCGATCGATTGCCTCGCTGGGCCGACTGAAATCGTCATCATGGCCGATGACTCGGCTCGCCCGGAGTTCATCGCTTCCGACTTGATCGCGCAAGCCGAACATGGCCCGGGCGTCAGCATCCTCATCACCTGGGGCGAAACGCTGGCCGACACAGTGACCGAAGCGCTCAAACGCCAATTCGGCAAACACTCCCGTGCTGATGTGACGCGCGATAGCCTCGAACGCTTCGGTGCCATCATCAAGGTCGCCAACATTGATGACGCCGTCGAGTTGGCCAACGAAATGGCTCCCGAACATTTGCATGTCCAGACGCGCGATCCCGAAGCGATCTCGGATCGGATCACCAATGCCGGCGCAATCTTCCTCGGCCACTTCACGCCCGTTTCACTCGGGGACTACGCGGCTGGCCCGTCGCATGTATTGCCGACCGGTGGAACCGCGCGATTCTCAAGTGGCCTAAACGCCAACGACTTCTTGCGCCGCACCAACCTGATGTCGTTTACCCAGCGCGGCCTCAAAACCATTGCCGAAGACGTGAACCGCCTCGCCGGCAAAGAAGGCCTGACAGGCCACGCCCACTCGGTCACACTTCGCGTGATCGATGTGCCAACGCCACGACCGCCGAAGAAGACGGCAAAGGTGGACACGATTCTCAAAGCGCGACGTTGATTAACAATTGATGGAAAATGAACTGGGCGTTACAGGATTCGAACCTGTGACTTCCACCGTGTGAGGATGGCACTCTAGCCGCTGAGTTAAACGCCCGGCGTAATCAATTTACGAATGGGCAGCGGGCTTGTCCGCGTTGGCATTGTCAAAACGCGGGGCGGCCGGCGTCACCCGTTGAGGAGGACGCGGCAACTCAGCGACGGGTTCGCTGCGATCGGTGTGAGTTGTTTCGACATCGTCCTCAAGGCCCTTCAGGCCTTTCTTAAACTCGACGATACCTTTGCCAAGCGACCGCGCCAATTCAGGTAGCCGCCGGGAGCCGAAAAACAGTAAGGCAACGACGGCGACGATCAACCAGGCAGTCGGGCTAGTAAAGTTGGCGAGTGGAAGTTGCATGATAGTCACCTCATTGCGGACGTTACGGTAATAGTCCGGCCACTGTCAAACTACACGGATATACACTGCCTGTCAAACCGGCTCAGCTGGCTCGGTGAATTTGGGTGCCGTGGGTTCAATTCGTTTGAGTTTCCGGGGCTTCGGTGTAGTCGGCTCAAAGTCTACACCGCGAAACGCACTGGTAAACTCGTTTTCCACTCCACGCAAGCTGTTCTTGAACTCCATGATCGTCTTGCCGACGGAACGCCCCACTTCCGGCAGCCGTTTGCCGAAAAACAGCACGCCCAGGACGAGCAGCACCATCATTTCTTGCGTGCCAAGACCAAGCATTCCTGTCGTTACCTCTTAGCCTTTTCCGCCACCCGATTCCCGGCATCCGATACCCATTTAGTCTACCTTGATCCAACCCCCAATCAAGTTGGGCGGTTTCGCGTTGATCTTGCCCAGATCGCCGAGTTTGGGTACTTGATGATAGGTTGAT
>JANLTA010000410.1:0-3087 GCA_031362705.1 Gemmataceae bacterium
CGAATCGCGTTTGGCAGCTTTGGCGAGAATCTTTTCAGTGAGGGTGTGCATGTGAGTGGTCAATGGTCAGTGGGATGTTGGGTCTTCGATGGCCGTCAGTGTCAACAGTGCTTCCGGCGCCAAATCCGCTCCGTTGGGCCAGGCAATCGTGCCGCAGATCGGATCAAGTGCGACTTTGGCAAAATACGCTGGGTTTCGGAGCGGTTCAAAAACCGGACCGTGCAGGAGCGAGCCTAAATCGACGGTCTTGCGCTCGCCATTGTTGAACGCCAGACGCATCCGAAACCCGCCAACCGACTGAGCATCGAGAATGCGAAGAATCATGCGGCACCTCCTTTATCAGTCTAGCGGATCAATTGGCAGAAGTGGCTGTCCGGCAACCGCAAGATTCCAATCTGCAAGTAATTCAGCCTGCTTTAATGCAGCCCATTCCTCAACAAGTAAGCGGGCACGTCGAGGTAAATGGCCCGCGATCAGCGATACTGCTGAAATATCGTACGCCGCTTCGTGTTCACCGTAAATCGCATGAAAATGCGGCGGCGCGTGATCGCGATAGTACATGTAAACTGAGATACCGTAGAACTGAGCCAAACGTGGCACCTGCGACCTCACCGTTTTCGCCAATCTTCCTTCTCTGGTATCATACGTGACCTAAGGGCTACTTACCGCCCACCGCACACTTACAACAACTACATGCAGTTCCTCCACCGCCTCTTTGGCCTCGATTTTCCTGATGGGACGGAGTTGTCTTCCGTCGAGGTGGCACTGCGCGGCGGTTTGCGGGTTTGGGCCGTCCTCCTGTTGGTGTTGCTCGCGATTGGCGTGGCCGTCTACTTTTATCGGCGCGAGCGGTCGGAGCTATCCCGGCGGCGGCGAATCCTGTTTGGCGTGTTGCGTGGAACGGCGCTGTCGCTGTTGGTGTTGCTCGTGGCCCGGCCGGCGATGATTGCCGAGGGGCACGGGTTGCGGCCGCGTGGAGTTGCCTTGTTGATCGACAACTCGGCATCGTTGAAACAGACCGACCGCAGGGTGACGCCCATCGACTTGTTGCGCGTCGCCATTGCCAAGGGTGATGCCCCAGCGAATACCGATGTCAACGACTGGCGGGCGTCTTCGAAAGATGCGTCGCAAACGACACGGCTGGAGATGATCCGGGCAGTCCTTCTCAATCCAAGCGTCGGCATTGGAACGGCGTTTCGACAGACCGACGCATTCCGCGCTTATGTATTTGGCGCTAAGCCGCGGCGAGTGGACGCGGCTGGCCTCGACCAGGCCGTCATAGCCGATGAGGAGCGCACCGCCCTCTTCGATGCGCTGCATGAAGTGGCCACCGCGCCGGATGGCGATCCGCCCGGCGCGATCATCGTCGTCACCGATGGATTGGACAACGCCAGCCTGGCAACACTCGATGAAGCAGCCGCCGAGTTGAAAAAACTTGACGTCGCGGTTCACGTGTACGGCGTCGGCTCGGTGGACTCGGGTGCACTGCGGCTTACTGATGCCGCAATTCCGGAAACGATCTTCGCTGCCGACGCGGCCAACATTCCCATTCGCTGGCGCTATCGCGGCAACGCCAACGGCACCATTGTGATCGACGTCTTGTTGAACGGCCAGGAAGTTGCCCGTAAGGAACTGCCCGCAACCTCCGGCGACAATACCGACGTGGTGACGTTCACGCCGGACATCAAGCCGGGCGGGCCGACGAGCGCCGATGTGTCGGTGAGCATCCGGTTGAAAGACGAAACCAGCGCGGCCGACGAGATCCACAAGCATGTTGCCTTGTCCGAACGCAAGGTTCGCGTGTTGATCATTGATGATGCCCCACGCTGGGAGTTCAAGTTTCTGCAGCCGGCACTCAGTCGTGATCGCCGGGTGGAGGCCACCTACCTTGTCGCGCAGGGCGATCCGCGGGCGTTGGCCAATGAGCCATTCATCAGGGCGTTTCCCACCCGTGAAAAGCTGTTCGGCTATGATCTCGTGATTCTCGGCGACGTGGCTCCGACGGCACTCGGGCCGGACGGCATCATGTCTCTCGTCGATTACGTCCGCGAAGGCGGCGGCCTGGCCGCGATTGCCGGTCGCAAGCACATGCCGGCCGATTATGCGGACACGCCGCTCGCCGAGGTGTTGCCCGTTGAGTTTGTGCCGGTGCGATTTCCAGCGTTCACCGAAGAACGCACTTCGCCCTATCAACCGGAGGTGACTCCCGCCGGCCGACGCTCATCGTTGCTGACGTTGGCTGACACGCCTCAGGAGAACGAGCAAGCGTGGAAGGAACTGCCGGGTCTGTACTGGCACTATCCAGTGACGAAGCTGCGGCCCGGTGCGGTGGCGCTACTGGGCCATCCGCGAAAGTTGCCTGATGATTCGCCCGCACCGCTGATGGCGACGCAGTACTACGGTAAGGGTCCGGTGCTATTTCTCGGCGTCGATGAAACCTGGCGCTGGCGCTACAACTCCAGCGACACCATTTACGCCCGATTTTGGGGCCAGGTGGTTTATCAGTTTGGCATGCCGCATTTGTTGGGTCATGCCAGCCGGGTGCAGATGACGCTGGATCGTTCCGATGCCGTCGTCGGTCGGCCTGGTTACGTTTACGCCCGCATGTTTGATACCGAGTACCGGCCGTATCTCGCCGACAAGGTGCCCGCGGTTCTGGAGCCGCTTGAACCTGCCGGCCCAATCCGACCGTTGATGCTCGATCCAGTGCCCGGCCGGCCCGGCGAGTATCGCACGCTGTTGCCGCATGACGCTCCTGGGCGCTTCGAACTGCGCGTGCAACAACCGGAAACCGGTGCGCTCAATTACCAAGTCACGCTGCCACCAGCCATGAATTTGAGCCTGCGGGACTAAATGAGAAACCGCTGCGTCAACTGGCCAAAGACACCGGCGGCCAATTCTATCGTGAAGAAGATCTGCACCGCCTATCGCAAAGCGTCACGCCGAAGTTCGCCAAGTTCACCGTCCGGCAGGAAGTACTCCTGTGGGGACCGGCCGCATGGGTGCTATTCGTGGGTTTGGTGACCACCGAGTGGATCGGCCGCAAGCTGGCGAATCTGAGTTAAGTACGCGCATTTCAACGATTCT
>JANLTA010000422.1:0-2032 GCA_031362705.1 Gemmataceae bacterium
TGGTAAGCCAACACAACAAGACGAATGCTGCTCTCATGCTCATGCTTGACGACGGCCCCGGGAGTGACTTTTCACGTTGTACCTGGCTATGTGGGTCATTGCTTCCAGTCCTAATCTGAAAATAATAACAGTAATCCGATCTGACAATTTCTTTTGCTTCGTCTATTTTCTAGTCTCGCCTAGCCGCACTAACGGCTGGCCCCATTGCACAGCATGATACGACCACGACGACTTCAGCTTCGACCCCGCCAAGTATGGCCTCTATTGTCTACCCAGGTCTCAGCATTGCGTCCAATCATGCAGCGCCCGCTGGAATGGATGATCAAGCGCAAGCCAGGATAATTGCCCAGTTACAAAGTCAGCTCAAGCATACCACCAGTTGCCGCATGGCGATCAACGCTTGTAGCAACATTTGCGAGGATATATTGCAACAGCACAACAATCTGATTCGACATTCCAGCGAACTCAGTGCGGCCGCCGATCGGCTGCAAGAGGAAGCGGCCATGCTTACCCAACACGCGTCGGTCACGGGCAAGCCGCTGGAACAATACGATGCCGTGGACAAAAACGCTGTCGCGATTGGCGTGCTGTTCAAGGGCACGGCGACGGTTCGAGGATTGTCCAAGGTCAAAGTGGATGATATGGAGGAGTTTGAAAACGTCTTGGTATCGATTGATACCGCTATGGTCTACTTCGGCAATGAATGCGGCGGCAAAGCAGCGTTGGAACAGCATCAACGGGAGCAGGCCAAAAAGAAATCATCCGAGCCGGCTTCGGGCAGTTTGGAGTACTTTCGACGCGCTCTGGCTCTGCAAGAAGCCGCTCTCGATCTCATCAAGCAGGCCGTAGCAGAACGGATTAGTACGGTGACTCAACAAATTGCGGCGGCCGCCGCGGCCCAAACCAATTCGATTGCTGCCGATCAACTCGAGGCCTCGCTCATTTACACGCGCTTCCACGGTATCGCCTCACGCAGTAACCTTCTTTTGAATCTCGTCCAACGTCGCGTTCAGCAGCAAAATAACCTCCCCCCTGATACCCGCGATGCCGTCGTATCTCAATACCTGGACCTATTGGCCCATTGTCGACAAACCTATTGCATTTGCCGAGATGGTTTGTTACAGCCCGTGATTCGCAAGCATTTGGAGGCCCTCGTCAAACAGCATGGTGCCGTCGGCATGACGCGAATCGCTTCCGTGTTCCTCATTCGTTTGTGTGACAGTGAGATTTCTCTCTACCAGGACTTCTTCGAATCGCCCAAGAGCAAATCGAGCCAGCTGCACGGCGACTTTCAAAGCTTTTTGACCAACCTATGCGCTTCGCTGCACAAGACGGTGCGTCGCTCCATTGTCAACACCAGCGACCTCGACACGCTTTGTCAGATTGTTAGTATCCTTCGCGAAGAGCGGACTTCGGCAACGGCGATTGCTGCCGCCCGGGCCATTTCGGCCGTCGTCCAAGACGCCGAAGAGCGACTCATCTTTTGTGCCAACTCCACGTTGACCAAGTCAGTGATCAAATACAAGCCGTCCGCGGCGGACGTTGATTATCCCAACAAGCTGCTCAAGCAAAAGACGGAACGTGATTCATCTGTGGATGCTGCGTCATCATCGGTCGAAGACCAATTGCAACTCGTGTACGAAACCTGGTTCCCCCCGTTGCAGACCGTCTTGAAGATTCTGTCCAAGATTTTTCGTGTGGTCGAGCCGCGCGTCTTTGAAGACATGGCCCTCCAATCCGTCCAATCCTGCACGCGCAGTCTTCAGGAGGGTGCGGCCATGATCCGCCACCCGCTCCACGCGGATCTGTTTCTCGTCAAGCACTTGTTGATTTTGCGCGAGCAGCTCTCGCCGTTCGACATTGAGCTGCGCTCGGTGGAGCGTCAACTGGACTTCTCGGATGCGGGAAAGGCGGTCGCCCGGTTTTTGGCCAATCGCAATCGCCGCGTCTTTTCCATGAGCAGCAACAACGCCTTGGTAACATTGTTGCGCGAGGGAGTGTCGGTGCAAGAAAGTTCGGTCGACTCGAAACG
>JANLTA010000429.1:0-5186 GCA_031362705.1 Gemmataceae bacterium
GCGCTCGGCGATGGCTTCTAAGAACAGTTCCTGGATTCGGTGTGGGTCGATGACCATATCAATGGACAACTTTTCGTAAGGTTGCGAGACCAATCACTCCTACTAATGCGAGTAGTGTGATTGCATCGTCCGAAGGATTCCTAGGATTCGTCGGCATCGCCATCCAGCATCAGCCGCAGCCAGGAGCGGGCGTAGGTCCATTTTTGCGTCACGACATAACGTGATACGCCCAGCGCTTCAGTCGTTTGTTCGATGGAAAGGCCGACGAAGTATTTCAATTCGACGATGCGAGCGGCGACCGGGTCTTCAGCCGCCAATACGTCAAGCGCTTCGTCGAGGGCGAGAAGATCCAATGTCGGTGCCAAATGTCCGTCATTGACGTTGATATGGTGAGTGGCGGCGATCTTGCGAAAGACTTGTTTGCGACGGGCGGCGTCAACCAGAATGCGGCGCATGGCAATGGCGGCAGCCGCGAAGAAATGGCCACGATTGTCCCAACATGGTGCGTCGGTAGTGCCAATGACCCGCAAATATGCTTCGTGAACGAGCGCGGTGGGCTGCAGAGTCTGGCCCGGCGGTTCGCGGTTGAGCAAGTTCACCGCTAGGCGGCGCAATTCGTCGTAAACGATTGGCAACAAATCGGCCGCCTGCTCGCGACCAACCTGGGTCTGTTCCAACAGTTGCAGTGCATCCGGCATAGCTTTCATTGAGGATACACGGTCGCTGGGCGCGCTGCAATCTTTCTCATAATGTGGGCACGCGAGTTGCTTGCAAACGTTTTCGTGTCTCCCGAAAAAATAATCAGACGCAGCAGGTCGTTCGTTCGCATATTAGCTGTACCGCCATTTCGAGTCTGGAAGGTGTCGGTACGCATACGCCCATCTTCCACCGAAATTTCCCACGAACGCCTCAACGGAGAGTTCCGCAATGTTGACGAGCCGCACGTTCCGTTCCTGGTTGCGCCCGCGAACTACCCGTCGTCCGCCGACGCGGCCGGCCCGGCTGCCCCGCACGCAGCTTGTTTTGCAGCCTTTGGAAGATCGGGCGGTCCCGGCGACCATCACCGTCACCAGCACACTCGATGACACCAACGTCAACGGAGTCGTGACGCTGCGGGAAGCACTGGCTGCCATCACCGCCGGGGCCGATTCCGGCGATGTTATCGCGACGGGTGGCGCGTATGGTTCGGCGGACAAAGTTCAATTCGGTGCCGCTACGTTCGGCACGACGCAGACTATCACAACGGGAAGCGTCCTGACGGTCGGCAAAGCCGTGGTTATAGACATTGCCGCAGGAGCGGTGGCACCGACGATCAATAGTACGGCGGCGGCGTCAACGACGAGTCGTGTGTTCAACGTCACAACTACCGGTGCAGTGACGTTTGCCAACCTCAAGATTTCCGGCGGCAATCTCACCAGCACCAACAACGGCGCCGGCATCTTGTCGGCATCGACCAGTCTCACGTTGACCAATGTGACGGTGAGCGGCAACACCACCGCAGGTGCGGGTGGCGGGTTGTCCAGTCCGGCCGCCAGCGCGACGATTTTGCTGACTAACGTGACATTCTCCAGCAACAAGGCGACTAGCACCGGGGCGGCTATCAATATTGCCGGGGCTTCGACAGTTACCATCAACAATTCCACGATTTCATCCAATACTGGTGGTGCCGGCGCGGCGCTGAATCTGGCGGCGGCGTCCACGGTCAACGTGACCAGCACTGCTTTCACATCGAATTCGTCGACAAGCACCGGCGGTGCCATCAATGCGGCAACGGGCATTAGTTCCATTACCGTGGACAGTTGCACGTTCACTTCAAATGTCGGCACGTCGGGCGGAGGAGTTGCAATAGGGTCCGCATCCACGACATTGGATGCCAAATCGAGCACGTTCACAAATAACCGCGCCAGTTCCGGCAATGGTGGCGCAATTTATACTGTGGTTGCCGCAACTGTGACATTGAACCAGGATCAGTTCATCACGAATACGGCATCGAGTGCGGGTGGTGCCATCCGTTTTTCGACGACCAACACGCCGTCGATCACCATCAATAACAGCTCCTTCACGGGTAACACGACTGGGACCACTGGCGGCGGCATCTATTTCGGGCACACCGCCGGCACGGTCAACATTAGTGGCAGCACATTTAGCAAAAACACCGCTGCCACCAGTGGCGGCGGCATTCAATTAAACGGTGCGACACCGCTGACAGTTTCCAACAGCACGTTTTCCGGAAACACCGCCAACGGCAATTCCGGGACGACCGGTGGCGGCGCCATTAACGCCGCCGCCGCGAGCGTACTTGTTATCAACAATAGCACCCTTGTGCAAAACACTGCCACTGGCCTGAGTGTTGGTGGCGGCATTCGACGGGCTACGGCCACTGGCACGACAACAATCATCAGCAGTATCGTCGCCAAGAATACGGCCGGCACCGGCCCCGACATGAACTACTCCGGTGCGGTTACGGTCACCGGTGGGGCGAACCTGGTGGGCGTGGCCGACGTGGGCAACTTCACGCTCGACACTTCGGCCGGGGCGAACCAAACAGGCACGTTGGCATCGCCGCTCGACCCCGTGATTGGGCCACTGCAGGACAACGGCGGCGTGTTGCTCCCGCATACATTCACCCATGCATTGCTTTCTGGAAGCTTGGGCGTCAACAATGGCAATCAAAACGGATTGCCACTGGATCAAGCGGGCGGTGCGCGCCCGGCTTCAGGTGCGGACATCGGGTCGTTTGAATCGAATCCGGTTGGCCCCATTCCGCCGACGGCCAAGGCGACGCTGACGAATGTGACCACGGGTGGCGGCACCACGTACCAGGTCACCGTCGAATACAAGGACGACATGGGGATTAACACGGGGACGATCGACGTCAATGACGTGACTCTCTCCGGCGGCTTCGGCGTAGCGACCGGCGTCGGTTTTTCCGGCCCGGCGACCGATGTGACGGCCATTTATACTTTCAACGCACCCGGCGGTACGTTTGATGCGAGTGATAACGCCACCTACACGCTGACGATGGTGGCCGGTCAAGTCTTGGATACGGACGGACCTCTTCCGGTCCCCAGCGGGTCGCTGGGCACATTCTTTGTCGCGATTCCCGCGACATACACCGTGGATATCACCGCGGATGAAGACGACGGCAACACGACGGTCGGCGATCTCAGTCTGCGCGAAGCCATCAAGTTATCCAACGCGTCCGTCGGTGCCGCTGACACGATCCTCTTCGCCTCGGGTCTGAATGGTTCACCGCTGACATTGACGCTTGGCGAAATCGCCATCGCCGATCCGGTGACCGTCACGGGCAATGGAAAGGCCAACACGACCTTGACGGGCAGCGGCACCCGCCTGTTTTCATTGACGATTACCGGTGCCGGCGGTCTCGTGTCGATGAGCGGTCTGACAATCAATGGCGGGAATGCTGCCGCGGGCGGTGGTGCGTTCGCGGTGGCCGACGACGCGCTCACGTTGACCAACGTTATGCTTACCGGCAACAAGACTACTGGCACGTTCGACGGCGGTGCCGTTAACCTGACCTCCGGCACGTTCAAGTTTATTGATAGCGTTGCCAGTAATAACTTGGCGGGCGACGACGGCGGTTTTGCTTACGCGGGATCGGCCGGGGCAACCATCGAGATTACTCGCAGCACCCTGTCGGGCAACACTGCGACAGGCCGTGGCGGTGCCATTTATTTCAATCTCGGCGGCACGTTGACCGTCACCGACTCGACGGTGAACAATAATGTCGCCAATACGGCGACGACGACTACCGGCGGCGGTGGTTTGCACGTGTGGACCAATGCCACGATCATCACCAATAGCACCATTTCTGGCAACGTCGCCACCAATGGCGTCGGTGGCGGCATCCGCGTCGGCAGTACCGGTAGCCTTACGATTGACAACAGCACAATCGCCAAGAATACAGCCGCGGCGCTGGGCGGCGGCGGCATCGCCATCACCAGCGCCACGAGCGTCGTCAACATCAAAAGCACGATCGTCGCTGACAACAGCAACGCCAATCATCCTGATATCTGGTCCTCGACGGCAACGGCGATGAACATTGCCGTCGATGATAGTCTCATCGAGTCCGTCACCGATGCCGATATCACGCTGACGGGGACGTACCAATCGGGCATCGATCCGTTGCTGGCGACTCTGAACAATTACGGGGGGCCAACCGCCACGCACGGCCTGCTCCCTGGCAGTCCCGCACTGAATAAGGGCAGCAACGGCCTGACATTGAGCTTTGATCAACGCGGCACCGGCTTCACACGAAGCATCGGCGTCACCGACGTCGGCGCGTTTGAAGGATTTTTGCCCATCCCGGCGGCATCCGCGAACCTGACCGATGTGATAACGGCGGGCGCGGGAACCTATGTGGTCATGGTGACCTATACCGACGATACAGGGATCAATGTCGGTTCGATTGGCGTGGCCGACGTGACTCTGACGGGGCCAGGTTATGGCAGCCCCGAAAGCCCGATTTCCTTTTCCACCAGCGGCAGTGGCACCTTGGTCACGGCCACATATACGTTTAACGCGCCCGGTGGAACGTTTAACGGGCCTGATAACGGTGTCTATTCGCTCAATCTGCTGGCCAATCAGGTCTTCGATACCGACTCACCGACTCCCAATTCCGCCCTAGCTGGAGTGATCGACACGTTCAGTGTGAACATCCCTCAAGTCCTTATTGTCGATATTGTCGGCGACGAAGACGACGGCAACACGTCCGCCGGCGATCTCAGTTTACGAGAAGCGTTCAAGCTCTCGAACGCATCCGTCGGCGCTCATGATTCGATTCAGTTTGCCGGTGCGCTCTCCGGCCAGTCGTTGCTGCTGACGCTGGGTCAAATCACCATCACCGATCCGTTTGATATGACTGGCCTCGGTGCGGCCAACTTGGCAATCAGCGGCAACTTCGCGAGCCGCCTGTTCACGTTTGGAATCACCGGCGTAGCGCCCGTTTCCACAATCTCCAACATTACATTGCGAGATGGCAAAGTCACCGGGTCGGGTGCTGCTATCGTTCTGACAGACGATGCACTGACGCTGAATAACGTGGTCGTGACCGGCAACTCCGCCAGCAGCGCCGGTGGCGCGATTCAGTTGACCGGCGCGAACCTGAAGGTCAACAACAGTACGATCTCCAACAACATCTCCGGCTCCACCGGCGGTGCGATTAG
>JANLTA010000436.1:0-1694 GCA_031362705.1 Gemmataceae bacterium
TTAATCGAGTGTTTTTCAACAGGCTGTTAAGGGAAACCGTGTCCGTCGAACCTAGACCACCTCACTCTTCCATCGCTTGCTGTGATGAAAGTACTTGGATGACAAGTCATCGAGTGATCAGACAGCGGGTTGCCCGATCGGCTAGGCCGAGTCTCGCCTTGGACAACATTTTGCCCAGCCCCACAGACTTAAGGCGGCTTGACCAGCAGCGATCCAAGCAAGGAGCCCGTAACACACAATTCTCGTCACCAAAATGTAACCGCTTGTCGTCGTCTTCCATTGGCGAGCGACGGTTTGTAACTCGGATAGTTGCGTTGCATAATCGTCAAGGCGAGAGTCAATTTCGCCGATCGTCACAACGAGGCGACCGAATAACTTCGTGACGCCGGAAAGTCGATTTTCGTCCGATTCACCCTCGTTGTTGGCTGTGAACTCGCGGATTTCGTCAATCGCTCGTTCGGTCTGCTGCAAAGTGCTCCGTAGTGAGGTGATTTTTTCAAGCACCACTTCAATTGACGCTGGGTCCAGCGAGACACCGATGGAATTGCCCAACTCCAGAACTTGCTGGACGCTTCGCATCGACTCGGCCGACGTGTCGAGCCACGAGTCCGCAATTTGAAGTTACCCGGCCAGTTTCTCTGCCCGGCGTTGGATTTCAAGCTGTGTCCCGAGGTCTTTGATAGCTCCCTTCGTACTCCAATCCCGGACGGATTGACCAAACTCGGCAAACGTGATCTTTGATTCCTCAACGCGCTCCTGAACTTTGTGGACTCGATCCTGAGCAGACGCTAATCCCTTTTCGACCATGGCGAAGATCTTATCATTGATCCGCTCGAGCCGGGTTCCCAACGACAAAGCGGCATACAGTCCCACCATGCATGCCGCGACCCCGAGAAAACCAAACACTAGTGCGAACAACCACAAGACTTGCTTGAAGCACATGTTGGTTTTTCTCCCGGCATCTTCACTTCGCGTTCGGCGTACCGATGGCCAATTGAAATCCATGGACCAATGTTGTGCCTTCCCCCACTCCGGTCATTGCGGCAAATTGGGGCAGCGTTGTTTCGAGACAACGTGGGATGAGCGGTTTGGCGCGAGGCGACCTGTTAAGCTTCGCCAGGACCAGGGCACGGTGCTACCTCCATTTGACAAAACAATTATCCGATGAGGACGTGGGTTGGCTCCACTGGAAATTGACACCATTACACGGTGGATAGAACCGTGTGAGGTTCCTCAGAATCCGGGCTTACGAAGGCGGCCGCGTGGCAATCCAGTTCCGGTAAACGCTGCTGGCGCGGCCTTTGACTGACGCTGGCGTGCTGATCTCGGCCCACGTGTCGAACGTGACCGAGGTGCTGTCGTTGTGCGACGCCTTGGAAGCCAAGCTAACCCAAGCCGAGTCCACCAGCATCAAATCCTCTCTGCCGCCGTTCATCAATTGCTTCAAGAGGACTCACGCGCCGGCGCGAAAGGAACCAGCCAGGTGACTACCTCTTCACCATTCCACGGAGTCGCAAAGCATAAAAAACCCCTATTTTCCAGGGGTTTCCGTTAGAGCGGGTGAAGGGATTCGAACCCTCGACATACAGCTTGGGAAGCTGTCACTCTGCCAACTGAGTTACACCCGCAAGCACGCCATCATCGTACACTAATGTTGCTCGAAAACAAGAAACCAGCTATACGGATCAGCTTAG
>JANLTA010000481.1:0-3466 GCA_031362705.1 Gemmataceae bacterium
GGGTAACATCCTCACCCTGACGCCCGCCTTGACCATCACGAAATCGGAGATGGACAAGGCGCTGGCAATTATTGGCGACGCCCTCAGCGAAATCGAATCGCGCAAAAAGTAGCGTCAGGCATCCTGCCTGACGTAGAGGGCGGCATCCCTGCCGCCCGGAAAGAACAGTCGAGCTTGGTGTGGCCCACGAAATGTGGGACGGGATGGATTGTGCGTGAGGTTTTGTCCGCCGGGCTGGAAGCCCCGGCTCTACGGCAGGCAGGGATGCCCGCCGCTACCAAACGTAGGCCGCCTTTTTTGGAGACTGGGCGGGAGCAATTCATTGGGGGACCGTATGGCGATTGTTGATTCAATAATGATACATGAATTCTTCTCAAACTCTGGTTTACAAATTGGTAGGGCAGGAATAGGCTACGAACTGTGAAAAAAATTAGGCCGCGCCTTGCGGTCGAATAACAATATTGACCTCATGGACGCGCCCCCCCAATTTGAGCATGGCAATATCTCGCCGAACGTGAGCGTGGAGTTTGCGACGATTCGTGTCATGTCAGACAGTGGCGAGCCGAATCAGGAAATGCGACTGCAAGGGCGCATCAAGAATGTCTGTCCTTATACACTCGACGAGGTCAAGTGCGACCTCTCATATTTTAGCGCCGACGGAACTTTCATCGGCTTGGATATGACATGCTTTGCGAGTTTGGACGAGGTTGACCCTGGTGAGATTGCACCGTTTGACGTTGAGTTGAGGATTCCGATTGAGGCCACTCGCTGCGTTCTGAATGTTCACTCGAAACGCGTGCTTCAGGACATTGGGGTTGCACTTAAAGATTATGTTTCGAAGACAAAGCCTGAAGTCTAACGGTCGAGCGCCTATAACGGCCGACGTGTTCAATTTGACCATTGCCTCGACGATTCCGCCGGTAAATTGGGACACTGCAAAGTTTTGAAGCGACTTTTAAGCGTTGAGGAAGTTTACTTCAGCCCATTCAACTGCCGGCCATCAAACCCCCAAACTTTCAGGGTTGCCACGGCCACAAACCCCGGTTTTACTCCACTGACCAAACTGTCGGTCGTTAAACTCAGTCCCGTTACTGCGGGACACTGGAAAGGTCTGTATGAAAAATGAAATGCAAAAATTGTGGCTCGTTATTGGTCTGGCGTTGATGACCGTCTCGGCGGCGCTCGCCGAAGAGCCGCTGTCCTACGATCAAAAGATTGATCAGCTTTACGGCGAGGTTCACGGCACGGGCCTCTTGATGGATGTGTTCGTCCCGAAGGGCAAAGCCAACGGGCTGGCCATCGTCGATGTGGCCAGCGGCGCTTACCACTCCGACCGCGGCAAGATTCGCGACCACACGCGCGCGCAGATTTACCAGATTTTTTGCGCGCGCGGCTACACGCTGTTCGCCGTCCGCCCCGGCTCGCGCACGCGTTACACAGCCAGGGAAATGGACCAACACATCAAGCTGGCCATCCGTTACGTCAAGGAGCACGCCGCCGAATACAAGATCGATCCGGAACGACTCGGCATCACGGGCGCCTCGGCGGGCGGCCATCTCGCCACGCTGGCAACCGTCACGCCCGAGGACGGCCAGGCCGACGCCAAGAACCCGTTGCAACGTCACGACACCCGCGTCAAGGCCACCGCGGTCTTCTTTCCACCGACTGATTTTCTGGATTGGGGCGGCAAGGCGGCCAATCCGAGCATCGTGGGCGATTTGCTTTACCTCGGCGGCGTCAAAGGCCGCAGCGAGGAGGAAATCAAGGAAGGCGCGAAAGCCATCTCGCCAGTGAACTTTGCCAAAGGCGCGACGAATGTTCCGTTCCTGTTCATCCATGGCGATGCCGACCCGGTCGTGCCCTTGCAGCAATCGCAAAAAATGATCGAGGCCATCAACAGTGCCGGCGGCTCGGCTGAACTCATCGTGAAGAAAGGCGGCGGACATGCCTGGCTTACGATGAACGAGGAAGTCAAAACGATGGCCGATTGGTTCGACGCGCATTTGTCGGGAACCAAGAAGGCCGATGCAGCGACACAAAAATGATTCGCGGCGTCATGCTTGGAATAATTGCCGCCGCCGACGTAAGGAGGCGTAACCGTCTCGTATCTCTGGCGGGAAAATCCGCCTCCTCACGTCGGCTGCTACGGCCGTCAGGCTTTTTCGCACACGCTCTTACATCGTTTGTTTTCGGATTGGCGGTATTCCCATGCGCCGCGCTGGACTTCAGCAAAGCGGTCGTCGTCTTTCCACCCAACCTTTCCGCCACGGAACGCAAAGCAGTGACGATGCTGGTGGAGGAAGTGGAGAAACGAACCCAAATCCGTCTGGCGAGCACTACCACCTGGCCATCTCCTACGACGGCGGTCATTGCCGTTGGGCCGGCAGCGTCCCTGGATTCTTTAGGCGGAAGATACGCCAGCGAACTTTCGCGGGAGCGCGGCGTCAAGGGAGCGGAAGGGTATCGGATTCGAATCAAAAAAGGCAAAGACGCGACCGTCTTGTTCGTCATTGGCAACGATAGCCGTGGGGTGATGTTCGGTATCGGTCATTTGCTCCGCACTCTGCGCATGAGTCCGGGAGTGATTTCGCTCCCCGATGATCTCAGCATCGCCACTGCCCCCAAGCAACGACTGCGCGGTCATCAACTCGGTTATCGCCCCAAGACCAATTCGTACGATGGCTGGGACGTGCCCACTTGGGAGCAATACTTTCGCGACCTGATCATCTTCGGGTGTAACGCCATTGAGTTCATTCCGCCACGCTCGGACGACGCCGCGAGCAGCCCGCACTTCCCGCTGCCCCAGATGGAGATGATGGTGCAGATGTCGCAGCTGGCAGATGATTACGGGTTGGATGTCTGGATCTGGTACCCGGCGATGGACCGGGATTATGCCGACCCCAAGACCGTCGAGTTCGCGCTTAACGAGTGGGGTGAAGTTTTCAAGAAGCTTCCGCGCATCGACGCCATTTTTGTTCCCGGCGGCGATCCCGGTCACACGCAACCGAAATACCTGATGGCGCTGCTGGAGAAACAGACCGAGTTGTTACACCGCACTCATCCCAAAGCGCAGATGTGGGTTTCCCCGCAAAGCTTCAACCAACTGTGGCTCGACGAATTCCTCGGCATTCTACGCGACGAGAAACCAACCTGGCTCAGCGGCGTGGTTTATGGCCCGCAAGTCCGAGTGGGTCTGCCAAAATTCCGGACGATGATCCCGAAACAATTTCCCATCCGAAATTATCCGGACATCACCCACAGTTGGCGTTGCGAGTATCCGGTGCCGGATTGGGATTCCGCCTTTCCCGCGACGGAAGGCCGTGAGCCGATCAATCCCCGTCCGCTCGGCCAGGCGGCGATCTTCCGATATGCGCAACCTTACACCGTCGGTTTTCTGACTTACTCGGAAGGCTGCAACGACGACGTGAACAAGACCATCTGGAGCGCGCTTGGCTGGAATCCCGAT
>JANLTA010000487.1:0-9587 GCA_031362705.1 Gemmataceae bacterium
GTGGGCGCGTGTGGCGCTTTGTATTGGCGTTGAACTCAGCTGAGTCAACCCATTTGTCGCTGATGGCGAGGGGGTGGGTGGTGAGTTCGTTTAAGCGACAGATACGCCGGATCGTGTTGTCCCGCGGCATCGCCTTTCAACAGACACCAACTTATCCGCGGATTTCGCTGACTTCACAGATGGACAACCGATTCCGGCGCATGGTCATCCAACTGCTGAATCAACTTGATCCACGGACCCTTCAGTTATGACGCCGATGAACGGACTGGATCCAAGCCCGCCCATTTGCGTCAATTCATCGGCTCCGGAGGCCGACATACACAATTGTACACTATGACTTAGGAATAGCAAGCCTGGTAGCAAAAAAAAGTCCCACAGGCGGCGTTTATGTTATTTGCAAGTCGAGCGGTCGCGACCGTGGCACATTGACATGTCTCGATATATGCAAGTCTCACCACGTTCTCGCAAAGCCGGGAAACATGGCACCCGCGGTTGGGGAAATGTCACCTGCCGCAGAGCCGGGAAACATGCCGCTCGCCAATTATGTAGGAAATTCCCACGCTAGTTGCTATGAAGTTGTTGACTCGTCGTCATAGCGGTATTCTCGCACGGAACAGGGTTGTTCCGGACCGCTATGTCCAGTTGTTTTACGCCTCCGCCGAGCGTCGCAAGGGCGCAACTAGGACCGCTTTTGCTGTATCATAGCTATCGACGCACAGGTTCCTCCGTAGTCGGCCAACGTGATGGTGAATGACATCGCTGAGATGGCGTGCCCGCCGGATGACGCACTGGTGGCCTTTGGTCACGGTGCCCTTCCTGCCGCGCAGCTCGAGGAATTGGCCGAGCATTTGTCGAGCTGTCGTGCTTGCGAGGCGCGCATGACGCAGTTGGATGGCGCGACCGACGACTTGCTTGCGGGGTTGCAGCGTGGGAAGGCGGGGTCGACGGGGTTGCGGCCGGGCGAAACCCTCGGCGAATACGAAGTGGTCGCCTTGATCGGTCGCGGCGGCATGGCGCGGGTGTGGAAGGCCCGGCACCGCCGCATGAACCGCATCGTGGCGATCAAAGTCATGGCCGGCACCAGCGCCAGCGCCGCCATGTTTGGCGACCGGTTCCAACGCGAAGTCGAAGTGTTGGCGAATCTCAATCATCCGAACATCGCGGTGGCTTACGACGCCGGTGAGTACCACGGCTGCCCCTATCTCGTGATGGAGTTCCTCGATGGCGAGGATCTCGGCCAGCGACTCGCTGCCGGGCCGCTGCCGGTGACCGAGGCGTGCGCCGCAGTTCTGCAGGCGGCTCGCGGCTTGGCCTATGCCCATGAACGGGGTCTGGTCCACCGGGACGTGAAGCCGGCAAATCTTTTTCGACTGCGCGACGGCACGATCAAACTCCTCGACTTGGGGCTTGTGCGTCAAGTCGATCAGATTGAAGCGGCTTCTGTCGAAGCGGTCTCCACGCTTCGGAATGGGCTGCTGACTTCGGCGACGACTGTTATGGGGACGCTGGATTACATGGCCCCGGAACAGAAGGTCTCGGCGGCCAACGTCGATGCCCGTGCCGATATCTTCAGCTTGGGTTGCACACTCTATGCGCTGCTGCGGGGTCAGAGCCCGTTTGGCCGCGACATGAAACCGAAGCCGTTGGCTGAGGTTCAGCAGGTCGTTCCGGTACGGATCTCGAAACTTGTCGAATCGATGCTGGTGCTGGATCCGGCGAAGCGCTGCCCGTCCATGGCCGTTGTGATATCGGAGTTGGAAGCGTGCCAGGACAAACCCCGTCGTCGGTATTGGCTGGCGGCTGCAGGGGTTTTACTGGCATTAGCGGCCAGCCTCGCGGTGATCTGGCCGCCGGGGCGCGACCGGGGTGCGGCGAAAGATTCATCGTCGTCGCGTGTGCCGGTAAAACCGGTCCCGGAAAAATTGACGCAGGTGATGACGCCCGTATCCGCGGCAGAATTCCAGAGCAAATGGGCCGCGGAACTGGGCGTGCCGTTGATCGAACAGAACTCGATCGGGATGGAAATGGCGTTGATCCCGCCGGGGCTTATCGGAGAACTGAAGCTGTTCTGCCCGCAACCGATACGGGTCGGCGTTGTGCCAGTGACCATGCGGCACTACCGCACTTTCGCAAAAGCAACGAACTATCAATCGGAAATCCATCGCAAAGGCAACGGAACCATCGTGGTTCAAACTCCCGGCTCGTACAATTATCGTTTTGAATCGGGACCCAAATCCAATTGGGAGAATCCCGGCTTCGATGAGCCCTTCAACGACTATCATCCTGTCGTGCAACTGACTTGGAACGACGCCATGGAGTTCTGCGATTGGCTTAGCACCAAGGAAGGATGTAGATATCGACTGCCGACGCCCGGTGAATATTTGTGGTTCACTCGTTGCGGTACCAAAACGGAGTTCTATGCCGGCACCGATCCGGCGAGCCTCCGCCCGCACGAGTTCACGCGCGCTGATGGATTGACTCAGCCGAAAGAAGTGGGACGCAAGAAGCCGAACCCGTGGGGCCTGCAAGATACCTTGGGCAATGTCCGCGTGTGGACGTCCGACTGGACGGACACCAGTCAGCAATACAGAGCCTTTACCGGAGGCTGTTTCCTGGATGAACCCACGATGCAAATCGGCAAGGCGGGATGGCTTCCGGTTGCGTCCAACAGCCTGATGGGCTTTCGCATCGTCAAAGAGTTCACGCCACCATGACAAGCGGCAACGCGACCTCATTGACGCTATTACAGCGGCTCCGCAAGCAGGAGAACTCGGCGTGGGAGCGGTTCGCCTACCTGTATCGGCCGTTGATTGCCTGGTGGTGCCGCAAATGGTCGCTGGCCGAAGCGGATGTTGACGATGTGACGCAGGAAGTCGTGACGGCCGTGTTTACCCACCTGCCCAGCTACGTCGCCACTCCCGGGGCGGGCGGCTTTCGTGCCTGGCTGCGCGGCATCACGCGGCACAAGTTGCTGGAGTTTAATCGCCGGCGGGATCGCGGCCCCGAGGTGGCCGGCGGTTCGGTGGCCCTGGCCATGATGCAAGAAGTCGCCGATTCCGAGTTCGTTGATTCGCCGGATGAACTGGCCGGCCTGTATCTCCGTGCGGCCGAGGCCGTGCGTGCGGATTTCAGCCAGCAGACGTGGGACATCTTTTGGCGCACGGCCGTCGAGGCACAGGCACCAGTTGACGTGGCGACGGAATTGGGCCTGAACCCCGCGGCCGTGCGCATGGCCAAGGCCCGCGTCCTGCGGCGAATCCGCGAGGAAATCGGCGAAACGGACGACTGAACCATTTTTCGCGTTGCGCTCGCGCAAATACTACCTTAGGTACGATAAACTTACCGAGGTATACCCATGTCAAGCCGCCGCACCCGCCTGTCACCCCGCCGATTGATCGTCGAGTCGCTGGAGACCCGGCTCGTGCCTGCAACAATCAGCGGTCACGTCTATGTCGATTTCAACAACGACGGGGTGCAGGACTTCAACGAAAGCGCCATTGGCGGCACGACTGTCACCCTCACGGGCAAGGATAGTCAGGGCAATACTGTAACCGGCACGGTCGTAACAGACGTGAATGGTGACTACAGCTTCACCGCACTGCCAGCGAGCGACGCGGCCGGATACACCATTATCGAGGCGCAACCGGCCGCTTATCGTGACGGACGCGATGTTCTTGGTACCGTCGGCGGCGTATTCGTCGGCAGCGGTACGGTCAATGACAAGTTTTCCGGCATCGTGGTCAGTCTGAGCGCCGACGGCTCGGGTTACAACTTCGGCGAGCGACCAGTAAACACCACACTGGTCAGCGCTGGCCAATCGGCGCCGATCACCTTCTGGGCGGGCACGTCGGGCCAAAACCTCATTAATGCGGTGAATGGCGGCCCGAGTGCCACGCAACTGGGCAATTGGCTTGCCGCCACTTTCCCGAACCTTTACGCCTCTTGCGCCGGGCAAACCAACACGCAGGTCGCGGCCACGTTTACCGCCTTCTACAATCTGACGACAGCGACCGCGCCACCCGGCCCCGCCGACACCGACGCCCAGATGATGGCCACCGCGCTGGCGTGCTACGTCACCAGTTCGATCCTCGCGGGCAACACGGCAGCGGCTTACGGCTTCCAGGTGACGACCTACGGCCTGGGCGTGAGGACGCACAGCGTGGGCCTCGACGGCGCCGCGTTTCAGGTCGCGGCGAACTCGGTGGTTGCGGTGTTTGACTTGCTGCTGACGGTTAACAGGCAATCGCACAACGGCCTGTTGTACGACAACAGTCACAACGGGACGATCGAATATCCCGAGGACTCTTACCGGCGACAGGTCCGAGTAGTATGCAAAAGGATCAACGACTTCGGCCTGCTACCACCGGTCCGCGTTCCGTCCGGCGGCCGAATCTAGATGACGGCGAGTGCCAGCCAGATCTCCAACATCGCGGTCCACTCGAAGGCGACGGCACGGGAGGCGACGATTACGTCCTGATGGGCACGCCCGCCAGCGGCCGCTTCCGCCTCTTCGGCGACACCGTCGGAAATGTTGCCGCCAACGACTTGATCCAATTTCGATTGGCGCTGGGCGGCAATGGTGCCGCGTTTGATTTTGACGGGGATGGCAGTGTATCGCTGGCGGACTTCAACGAGTTTAGGCTTCGGAATGGGGGAACCTTGGCGACTCCGTGAGCCGAGCGTCAACGGGCGGCGGCGTTGGTTTTCCTGTCGCCCACGTACACGCTCGATGTCTTCGATTTGCACCGCCGAACTTGATAGGAGTCGAAGAAGAATGCCACCGAGCGATGCCGTGGCGCATGTGATATGTTAGAAACAGGGGAGCCGCCAGTTCACCCCGGCGGTCTCCCTATCCTTCAGTCCCGTTTTCAGGGAGCGTTGGTCATGAAATCACGATGGCATAACCGCGCATTTGATCATCGTGCCCTGCAAGTCCTGGAATCGCGCATAGCGCCGGCCGGCGCTATTGCTTTGGTATCGCGCGCGGATCCGGGTTTATACTCCGACGCGGCGGGCGGGATCAGTTCTTTCGAGTCGTTGGCCCCGCAAAGCGACATGCCCACCCTGCACACCATTAGCGATGACGGGCGTTACACGGTTTACATGAATTCGGCGTCGAATCTGATCGCCGGACAGAGCGATCTGAATCAGGGAACGGACATTTTTCTGTACGACCGGGTGGCGAATACCACGGCGCTGGTCAGCCATGGTTTCGCGGCGAACAATAGCGCGGGCAATCGCGTCTCCGCCAACGCCAGCATCAGCGCTGATGGCCGCTATGTCGCCTTTGAAAGTTTTGCCAGTGACCTCATCGCGGGTTTTGCGGACGGCAATGGCACCTTGAATAGCGATGTCTATCTTTATGACCGGGTCACGGGCATGAATAATCTGGTCAGTCATCAATTCGGTTCGCTGATCACGGGCGGCAACGGTGGCAGCTATAGCCCGATCATTTGTGCCAATGGCAGCGTGATCGGCTACACCACTCGAGCGTCCGACGTGGTCGCTGGTTTCATCGCCAGCCCGAGCAATTCGTACAACTTAAATGCGGTTGTGTTTGATCGGGCACTTAATGCCACTTCTCTCGCCTCCCACAGCTTGACGTCCACCTTCAAGTCCGGCGGCGACCTGAGTGAAGTCACCGACATCAGTGCCGATGGGCGGTTTACCGTTTTCCCCAGTTATGCAATGGACATTGTGGCATCAAGTATCCCGACTTTGGAGATTAATATCTTCATTTACGACCGCACGACCGGCAACAATACGCTCGTGAGCCGATCCGCCACAACTCCCGGGTCCGCCGCCAATCGGGATAGCTTCTTCGCGCTGATCAGCGCTGATGGCAACTATGTGACCTACCACAGCCGGGCAACTGACTTGGTGTCGGGCTTTTCCGGCGCGGCGAATAACTTTCGCATCTATGTTTACGATCGCGTCGCCGATACGAACGTTTTGGCCAGTCACAGTTTTGGCGCTGCGACAGCCGGCGGCACCGGGTACAACGAACCCACGTCCATCAGTGCTGATGGCCGCTACGTGACTTACCATAGCCGGGCCACCGATATTGTGAGTGGCTTCATCGACAATAATTCGACTAGTGGATTCGATGTGTTCCTTTACGACCGCGTGACCAATACGAACCAATTGGTCAGCGCGGTCGCCGGCACAACCAACGTCGGCGGCAACGCCAACACGGATTCCTACAGCGCCACCATCAGTGGCGACGGCCGCTTTGTCGTATTTTCCACCTTGGCCACCAATTTGGTGGCCGGGTTTACGCCGGGCTTGGTGCCGGGTTTGTTGCCGGAGGTGAACGGCACCAACGTCTTTCTGTATGACCGGGTATCGGCGACCAACGTCTTGGTCAGCCACGCCGTCACGTCGATGACCCAGGGAGCCAATGCCGGCAGCACCGTCCCATACATCACCGCGGACGGACAATTCGTAACTTTCGTCAGCTTGTCCACCGATCAAGTCGCGGGCCTGAATGATGCGAATCTCCTCAGGGACCAATTTATTTACCAACGATCAACTGGAGTGATCACGTTAGTCAGTCGCCGCGGCGGAGCGCCGTCGCAAAGCGGTGGCGGTTTCAACGAGTGGATTAATACGTCGCGCACGGGAGCGTCGCAACACAGTGTCAGCGGCGATGGCCGTTATGCCGTCTTTACCAGTGGCGCCTCCAATATGGTTGCGGGGCAGACAGGCGGGCTCTTTATGCAGCAGGTTTTCCTTTACGACCGCACGCAAAACAGCATGCAGCTCGTGAGCCACATCCCCGGGTCAGCCAATACGGCGGCCAACGGGTCGAGCGCCGATCCGGCGCTAAGCGCCGACGGCCGGTACGTGTATTTCATCAGCTATGCGACGGACCTGGTTGCCGGTTTCGTCGACGGCAATGGTTCGGCGAGTACCGACTTGTATGTCTTTGATCGAGTCACGGTGACGGTCGGCCTGGTCAGTCATCAATTCGGTTCGATGGTGACTGGCGGCAATCTGCTAACCGGAGACAACCTTTCCACGGCCTATCTAACGTCGGTGAGCGGTGACGGCCGTTACCTGGCCTACACCAGCTATGCGACAGACTTGATCGCGGGGTTTGTCGACAACAATTTCAGCTATATCGATGATTTCTATTTGTATGATCGGGTAACTAATATGTCGCAATTGGTTAGTCATGATTTCGCTGACCAAAACAAGGGAGGCAATGGTGTCCCAATCGACGCACCATCCATCAGTTCTGATGGTCGATTCATCGCGTACACGTGTCAATCGAACAATGTTGTTGCCGCGACTTATGTTGGTGGTCGCAACATCGTCTTGTTCGATCGGGATACCGGGATCAACACGCTGGTCAGTTTCTCAGTCGGAGCGCCGACAACCACCTCAAACGGCGCCAGCGACTTGGCTCGCATCAGCTGCGACGGCAAGTTTATCGCATGGGAAGGCACCGGAACCGATGTTGTCATCGGTCAAGTGGAGATGAACCCTAACAACGACGTGTTTCTATATGATCGCCTGGCGGGCACGAACACACTGGTCACACATGCGGCAGGCCTTGCCACGACGACGGGGACGTATTCGTCGGTGACAGGAACTGCCTTGGGGGGCCATGTAATTAGCGCGGATGGCCGGTTTATCGCGTTCGCCAGCCGGGCCAATAACCTGATTCCAGGGTTCGTGAATGCCAGTATCAGCAGCGGCGTCGATACGGGCGACATATTTATCTATGATCGTGATTCCGGAACCAATGCGTTGGTCAGCCATGCCGATGTTTCGCTCGTGCAAACCGGTAATCGGCAAAGTGAATTTCTTGGGGCCATCTCCGACGATGGGCGGTTTGTGACGTACACGAGCCTGTCTTCTGACATCGTTCCCGGCGGCGTCACCGGCCCAAGCGGGAACCGCAATAGTTACATTTATGATCGTGCGACCGCCGTCAATACGCTCATGAGCCGGCACATCAACGCGCCCGCTCAAATAGTGATAAAGTCATCGGAGGGTTCTACTATCAGCGGCGACGGCACGGTTGCGTATTTCGTGAGTTTTTCCGATGATATGGTCGAGGGTGATTTCAACGACTACCCCGATATCTTCTCGTATTCCAACCTCCCCGCCATCCAGTCCACCAAAATCGCCGATGGAACCAGCCAGCGTTCCATCATTCGCTCGCTGACGCTGAGCTTCGATCAGCAAGTCACGTTCACCGGCGATCCGGCAGCAGCCTTTGTTGTCACACGGTCCAGCCCGACTGGGCCGCAGGGCAACGTCGGCCTGTCGGCCAGCGTCACGACCAGCGGCGGGATGACGACGGTGACGCTGTCGTTTGCCGGGACATTGACGCAGTTCGGCTCGTTGATCGATGGCACGTACAAACTCACGGCGCTCGCCGGCCAAATCTCCGCGGCTGGCCCACTAGACGGCGATAACAACGGCTTCGGCGGTGACGATTACGTGCTGACCTTCCATCGCCTGTTCGGCGATGCGGATGGGAACCGCGCGGTGGATGCTGTGGACTTCACATATTTCAGACTGGCATTAGGTGGCAGCAGTTTCGCGTTTGATCTGGATGGCGACGGAAATGTCAACGTGCTCGATTTCATCGGGTTTCGGAATAACTTTGGGATGAGTATTTGAGCGGTCGGGTCGGGAGACCGCGGCCGCAGCGCAGACGACTTTTGTCAAAGGCATTCAGAAGAACGCGGCCGCCAGCGACTTCATCCAGTTCCGGTTGAGGTTTGGCGGGTCGATTTAACCAACTGGACCGGCAACCGCTTCGGCGGTGGAGGCCGAAGCGGAGCGAGGAAGATCAAGGTTCGCCTCGCTGCGCTTCGGCCTCAATGTGGATGATGTCATCGCCAGGTCAATTCGCTTGTTTTCATGTGGTCAGCGTGCTTGGTGTCGAAGGCGTGCATCGTCATCGCTGCGCCTTTGTCTGTTAGCCGCATGTCGATCCAGCCGGTGACGCCTGTAGGGTTGAACGGGTAGCCGATGGCGGGCAGGTTGATGAGGTGAATGTCGTCTTTCTTGTCGAGCTTCCATGTATGCGTGTGGCCGAAGACGTGGGCTTTGACTCGGGGCCGGCTTTTGAGAACATCCCAAAACGCGGCGGTGTCGGCGAGTCCGATGAGTTCCTCTTTCGGCGTCAGCCACTGCGGATTGTGGTGGATGAATGTCACCGCCGGTTTGGTTGGATTGCGATCCAGAACCTGGCCCAGCCATTTGAGTTGGGCTGAGCCGCATTCGCCGGGGATGCCCAGGCGCGGTTCCAGTGAGTCGAGTATCACCAGATCCACTCGCGGCAGTTCGACGACCAACACATGTTTGCCATCGACCGGCACTCCATGGCGAGCAAAAGCACGGCAGACATCGCCATAAAGATCGTCCCGATACCCGTAGTAAAGGTCGCCGCCAATGCCTTTGGACTGGCCCGATGCGATGATAGAATACCTGTTGCGCGAAACATCGTCGTCCTTGGCAGAGTTCGGCGGCGGGATCATTCCAAAAACATCGAAGCCGTGAAAAACCCGGTCCGCGCGCTGCGCCAGTTTGGCCAGAACAATGCCCGACCCGCCAAGGGCCAGACC
>JANLTA010000554.1:0-1708 GCA_031362705.1 Gemmataceae bacterium
GCATTCAGGACCAAGACTGGACGACGGTCGAGTCGCGACGGGGATCGTGCACGGTCCGCGCAGAGGTTGTCAAAACCATTCGACCCGACACAGTGTTCGTTCCCTACCATTGGTCCGGACTTAAGAGCATCAATCAAGTGACGATTGCGGCGCAAGACCCGATTTCAAAAATTCCCGAGTACAAGATATGCGCTGTCCGCGTATTCAAAGCCGCGGGAGCGCCCGAGTACGCACGGCAACTTGAGCCCCAACAGTAGGACGTTCAGGAATCCATGTTCGCTTCCGAAAACCGTGAGTTCTTCATTGATCCGGGCCGCTGCATTGGCTGCCAGGCCTGCGTTCATGCGTGCAGCGAATGCGACACGCACCGCGGGCACTCGATGATCCATCTTGAATACATTGACCGCGAGCTGACGCCGCAGACGGTGCCCGTCGTCTGCATGCATTGCGACAGTCCGACCTGCGCCGAAGTATGCCCCGCCGATGCGATCAAGCGGACGGCCGACGGCGTGGTGCAAACGGCGCGCAAGCCGCGGTGCATTGCCTGCAACAACTGCGTGCTGGCGTGCCCCTTCGGCGTCCCGAAGATGAAGACCGAATTCGAGCTGATGATGAAATGCGACATGTGCTACGACCGGACGTCGACTGGCAAGAAGCCCATGTGCGCGACAGTTTGCCCCAGCGGGGCGCTGTATTTTGGTACGCATGAAGAGGTTGAATCGCTCCGCAAGACGGCTACTCCCGTGAATCAGTTTCATTTCGGCCGGCAGGTGATTAACACCAAAGTTCACATGATGGCGCCCAAGGCAAAAACTCTCGCATACATCGACGTGGCGGCAGCCCTCGAAGAACATCCCACGGGACAAGATATGTTCTTCAACATCCTTACAGGCTTTTAATTGGGATGATGCGCGATGATCGACTCTGACCCAGAACTGCACACCGTCCCCCCGGACCGGCGATCTGACGATCAGCAGCCTCGGTGGCGGCGTGATTTTCCTATCGACTGGCCGCAGGACCACTACGTTGCGCGGCGAGACTTTACAAAGTTTCTTTGTCTCACCAGCTTCGCGTTCGTCGTGGGCCAGTGCTCGATCGCCTACCAGAACTGGCGACGTAAGCGTCGCGGTGAGCCACCGATCGTGAAAATCGCCGACCGCGAACGACTCAGCGTCGGCGAGGCGCTCGTCTTCAGCTACCCGATCGAGTCCGAGCCATGCCTGCTACTGCGGATCGATGAGACGAAGTTCCTCGCCTACAGTCAGAAATGCACGCACCTTGCCTGTGCCGTGACTCCGGATTTCAAGGAGAGCCAGCTCCTCTGCCCTTGTCACAAGGGGCACTTTGACATGGCAAATGGTCGCGCCCTGGCCGGACCGCCGCGCCGACCATTGCCACGCATCACTTTGCAGATTCGGCGCGACGGCATCTATGCCACAGGCGTAGAAAGGTCGATGACATGAGAAGACGCTTTACCCGCCAGCAGCGGCTTACCGTCGTTTACGGCATCCTCTGTATTGTCTTGATCCTGGTCATTTTGCAGTTGTGGCTACTGACTGCCACCATGAACGCCTACCTCGGCGGAGACGAAGCCGTCATTTTGCCGGCCGGGGTCGCGAGCGCGGTTTGCCTGCTTCTCAACCTAGGGTTGCTTCGCTACCTTTACCTTGTCGAGAGGCCACAATGACCGGCGATCAGCCAGCGCAGA
>JANLTA010000623.1:0-3403 GCA_031362705.1 Gemmataceae bacterium
GATGCGTCGGGAATCAACAGCAACCCCACCGTTAACTCGCCTTACAATATCAACAACGTATCGCTGAACGGTCAAGGAGTCGGTGAACCGGGATGGGCCAGCGCATGGCAGATCGGCGGCGCACCCACGATCGTCAATACGGGCATGTACGAGGGTGACGGCGCGGCACGCTTTCAAAACACCGCCGTGGGATTCAGAGTCTTACAGAATCCGCTCGCTGGAATCATGTCAATCTCCTTGCGCTTCATGATTTCTGCCACGGGATTTAGCGGCAATGGCATCAATTTTTACGTCAACGATACCACCATCACGAATCAGACCGGCCGCGTTGGCCCGCAATGGAGTGCGCGGTCCAATGGTCATTTTTACGTCCTTGATGGTATTGAAGATGGGGCTATCTCGCCAACCTTGGCCGATACCGGCATGTTGTGGACGGCAGGCGTCTATTCCGAAGTGGGTATTGAAGTCAACGTGGTCACGCGCAGGTGGGACTTTTATGTCAACGGCGTCAAGTACATTGACCCAAATCAAATGGGCTTTCGGGGGAATATCAATCAACTTAACGAAATCCGTTGGCTGAATGAAGTCGGCGCTCCCAATTTTTCATTGCTCGACGCCGTTGTCGTCGTTCCCGAGCCATCGAGTCTCATGCTCACGGGCATTGGGTTTTTGGTAGCAGGGCGGCGAATGCTTCGCTCAATTCGGGGTTTTTACAATCACGGAGGTCAGCCATGAATGGCCGAGCGGTATTATTTGTAGGACTGACGGCCGTGCTTCTCGCGGCGCTGGTCTATTCCTCGAAATTCAAGAATGCCTCTATGAGCCGGGGCAAGCCGGCACCGGAGATTGCCGGCGAAGACATTGATGGCCGGCCGATGAAGCTCAGTGATTTTCGCGGGCAAGCGGTGCTGCTGGATTTCTGGGGCAATTGGTGACCGCCTTGCCGGGCCATGTACGCCCACGAGCGGTCGCTCGTCACAAAGTATCAAGGTCGTCCGTTCGCCATCGTCGGCGTGAACAGTGATAAGAATCGCGAGCAACTCAAGAAGCTCGTCGTCGAAGAAAGAATCACCTGGCGTTCATTCTGGGACGGCGGCTCATCCAGCGGACCCATCGCTTCTGCCTGGGACGTGAATGGCTGGCCAACTTTGTATCTCATCGACCACAATGGCATGATCCTGTGCGAAGACCCGGATGATGACCAAATCGAAACGGCCGTGAAAGCAGCCGAAGCGGCAGGGAAGAAGTAAGGCAAGGCAGCCACTCGCACGTTTACCACCCCGTCTTGACCGATCTGCCGGGGCGGTTTACCATCCGCGTCGCGGCGTGGGGTTTTTTCTGCGCGCGGTTTGGAGGACGTACGGATGCGTCGTTTGATTTCGTTCGTGGTGTTGGCTTGGGTGGTCAACTCGGCTGCGGCGCAGACCGTTAATCTCTCGGAATCGTATGCCGGCCGGGACTGCGTGCGGGTGGAAATCCGCACCAAGGTGGATGGCGAACGCATCTATCATCAGGAAGGCGAACCGAAGAAGCAGCCGATCAAGCTGGAAGGCGGCCATCGCTGTATCGAGAAAGTGTTGGCGGTTCACGAGAAGACCGGGTTGCCGGCCAAGCTGGTGCGCAATTACGAAGCGGCGCGGTCCAGTCTCACCATCGGCACGGAGCGGCCCATCGCTCAAGCCCTACGGGCGGATCGCGCATTCATCGTGGCCATGCGCAGCGATGAAGGCCTGACGGTGTTCAGCCCCAAAGGACCGCTGTATCGCGAAGAATTGGAACTCATCGGCGAGCACTTCGACACGCTAGTGCTGGCGGGTTTGTTGCCGGGTAAGGAAGTTGCCGTTGGCGCCACCTGGCAACTGGCGAATCCTGCGGCACTGGGTTTGTGTCAGTTTGAAGGACTGATCGAACATTCGTTGACCGGCAAACTCGATGCGGTCGCCGGCGACCTGGCAAAGATATCCATCACGGGAGCCGCGAAGGGAATTGACGGCGGCGCACAAGTGGTGCTGAGCGTCACGGCCAATGTCACGTTCGATGTCGCCAAGCGCAAGATTGTCAGCTTGGAATGGAAGCAGGACGATCAACGTGACCAAGGCCCGTTGAGTCCGGGGTTCAAAGCCATCGTCACCGTGTCGGTGACGCGCGTGGCAGTCGATGAACCCAATGAACTGAATGATGGTGCGTTGGCGACGATCCCGGCCGGGCTGGAAGCGCCGGCGAACATGACGGCCATTGCTTACCGTGATCCGCAACTGCGTTTTGAATTAACCCATGCCCGCGATTGGCGGCTGACGGGAGCGCAAGATCGACACACGATTTTGCGGCTAGTCGAGCGAGGCGATCTCGTGGCCCAGGCGACGATTACGATGTTGGATCGTGCCAAGCCCGGAGAACACATGAGTGCAGAAGACTTTAAGCAACAGATGATGGCGTCACCGGGCTGGGAAGCTGGCGACGTCATGCAGGAAGGCGAGATCAAGACCCGGCCGGATCGGTTCATGTACCGTTTGTCCGCCAGTGGGACCATCGGCCAAAAGCAGATCGTACAGACATTTATTCTTGTAGCTGGCGCGAATGGCGAGCAACTGGTCGTTGCGTTCCAGACTGAGCAACAGAAGGTCGGAAAACTCGGCACCCGAGATCTGGTCTTCATTGACGGTCTAGATTTCACTCCCAAGCGTTAGTCTCGACTGCCCCGGAAACCACCGGGGACAACCAATCGCTCAAGCCGTAGCCGAGGCATCGGCGTGGTTCCGCGCCCCATTTCACAAATCCATTTGCCAAACGCCATCGTTTCAGAGAAGATAACTCCAACGCCATTATTTAATTGTCGCTGAGAGGTTGTCACACATGGGGTTATTTCATTCCGACCGTCGCTGGTGGCAGATGCGCCAAACCAAGCGGCAATCAACGCGCCGACGGCAACGCCCGGGCCTGGTAATTCTGGAAGACCGCACCGTACCAACGGTGGGTATTCCGCGACTTGTGTCGGATATCGATCAATTTGGGGCTTCATCGTCGCCGACTGGTCTGGTCAACGTCAATGGCACACTGTACTTCGCGGCCAACGACGGTATTTCGGGTACCGAACTTTGGAAGGCCAATGGCCAAACGGCGACGCGCGTCGCTGATATCTCTCCAGGAGCGGCAAGTAGCAACCCGCAGTTCCTGGTTGACGTTGGCGGTGTGTTGTTTTTCCAAGCCAACGATGGAACCACCGGAACGGAGTTGTGGAAGAGCGACGGCACCTCGGCGGGCACAGTGCGCGTTGCCGACATTCGCAATGGAATTAATGGTTCCGCGCCGGTGTTTCTGACCACCGTCAACGGCGTCGTGTTTTTTCGCGCCAACGACGGCATCAGCGGAGCGGAGTTGTGGAAATTGAGCCGGAGCCGGGCCT
>JANLTA010000750.1:0-3774 GCA_031362705.1 Gemmataceae bacterium
CCACCACAGTAATCGTAACGCCAGTTGCGAGATATCGTTGGCAAAAATACTGTGCGATAAGCCGACCTTTCGATGCATCGGCGATAAGTGCCGACCCTGCAAAAAACGCCATACCGATAATTAGGAACCAACCAAGGTAGACCGACGCTAAGCATTGCAAGACGACTAACAGCGTCGTAAATGCCATGGCCTTCACGCTGGGTCTTTCCAGGAATTGCCAACACCAATACACCGCCAGTGGGCTGTATAGGGCGGGCAGCATCTGTTGATGACAAAGCTGATTCACGCGGGGCAAACCGAAGGCAAAGCAACCGGCACCCAATGCGGCAAGCAGGTGCGTGACGCCGAAGCGGCGCAGAGTCCACGCCATTGCAACATAGGTGAGTCCGCACACGGCGATCATCCAGAATTGGTATGCGGTCAACGCAGTGACGAATAAACGGGCGAGCCAGTAGATGGGTGCTGTGCCGACCAGGTTTTCCGAAAACGCCAGCGTTTGTTCAGCCGGATAAAAGCACGGCGGCGACCAAAATGATCCGACGTAGTGCGAATCGCTAACCCACTTCCACGAGTGTTCGAGAATGTAGTGATTCAGCAACGTATCGCCGGGATCGGTCTGCAAGAGGCCAGACGAAATGGTCGGCGCGAACGCCACCCATGTTCCGGCGGCCAAGACAACCGCGTGCAAGGTGATTGAAGAAACAATTCCGACCGATGCGCGTCCGTGCATTTTATCGGCTTCGTCACACTTGATGAATTACACGGCGGCTGCCGCCTCGACGGCCGCCGGTTCCGTCGTTGCCATCACGCCGGTTTTTTCCAGCAACTCGGGCGGTGCTTCCCGGGTGCCACGGCACTTCGGGTATTTGGAGCAGCCGAGGAAGTAGTTGCCGCGACCCTGGCGCAGCTTCATCGGCGCGTCGCACTCGGGGCACGGCACGTTGACATCAATCGCGGCGGCCTTCTTCGCGGCCGGCGCGGGCATGATGTCTTTCAATTGTTCCTTCAACTCCGCTGTGATCGATTTGTAGCTGCGGCACTTCGGGTAACCCGAACAGGCCAGGAACGGACCGCGCGGGCCGTTCTTGATGATCATCGGACTGTTGCACTTCTCGCACTTGATGCCGGTTTCGACGGGTCGAACGGGATTGCCCTCAGCATCCACGTTGAGAATATTACGGCACTTCGGATAACCCGAGCAGCCGAGGAATGGCCCGCGCTTGCCTTCGCGCAACATCATCGGGTTGCCGCACTTTTCGCATTTATGATCGGTGGGCTTGGCACCGACCTTGGGTACACCGTCGGCTCCGATGCTCATCGTCGTTTTGCATTCGGGGTAGCCAGCACAGCCAAGGAATGGCCCACGGCGACTGAATCGTTTGAGCATCGCCTTGCCGCAATTGGGGCACTTGTGTTCGGTCTCCTCGGCAACGGGGCGGGCGTCTTCGCCTTCACGCGGCTTGATGTATTTGCAGCCCTCCAAGTAGCCCGAGCAACCCGTGAACTTGGAGCCAGTCTTCTTGCTGAACTTGATGACCATTGGCTTGCCGCACAGCGGGCATGGCTCGCCGGCGTCCTGGCCGCGTTCGCCGCCGAGTTTTGCTTTGGCAGTGGTGAGTGCTGTGGAGAACGGTCCCCAGAACTCATCGAGAGCGGCCGTGTATGTCATCTCGCGGCCAGCAATTTTGTCGAGGTCCTCTTCCATGTGGGCAGTGAATTTGAGGTCCATCACCTGCGGGAAGTGCTCGACCAACAGATCGACGACGGCCTTGGCGATTTCCGTGGCGTAGAAGCGCCGCTCCTTCACTTCGACGTAGCCGCGCTTCTCGGACGTGATCTTGCCGATGATCGCGGCATAGGTGCTGGGACGGCCAATGCCTTCTTTCTCCAGCGCTTTGACGAGACTCGCTTCGTTGAAGCGGGCCGGCGGCTGCGTGAAGTGCTGGCTCGCGAGCAGGTCGAGCCGATCGAGCGGCTGGCTTTCGTTCAACGACGGTAGAGTCGCGTCCTCTTGCTTGCCACCCGGCTGGTACACGCGGCGGAAGCCATCGAACTTGAGAATCTTGCCCTGAGCGCGGAACAGGCCCGCATGGCCTTCGGCTTGCGCTTTCACCTCGACATTGGTGATGGCGAAGACCGCTGGCGTCATTTGGCAGGCGATGAAGCGGTTGTAGATGAGCGAATACAGTTTGAGTTGATCGCCCGCCAGGCCCAGGCTCGCGGCCCGCTGCGGTGTCATGGTCACGTCGGTGGGCCGGATGGCCTCGTGGGCTTCCTGCGCGGATTTGCCGGATGCGTAGAAGTTGGCCTTCGCGGGCAGATAATTGGGACCGAACGTTTGCTCGATATGCGCTCGGGCGGCCGCCAGTGCATCGTTCGAAATGCGCGTCGAATCGGTACGCATATATGTAATGAGGGCGACTTGACCTTCGCTACCGAGATGCACGCCTTCATACAGTTTTTGGGCCACATCCATCGTGCGCTTGGCGGTGAAACGCAGACGCAAATTGGCCTGCTGTTGCACCGTGCTGGTCGTGAACGGCGGCGACGCTTTTTCGGAGCGATCCTTTTGTTCGAGCCTGCTGACGGCCCATGTCGCCTTGTCGAGCAACTCGGCGATCTGTCGGGACTTTTCTTCGGTACCAGAGGTGAATTTCTCGCCATCCCACTCGGCCAACTCGGCGCGGAAAGTGCCGGTCTGCGGCTCCGCTTTCTCTTCCGTTGCCGCCGGGGCATCGCCTTCGATAGGCGGTTGTTCACCCTTTTTCTTGGCCAATGTGAGTCGATAAGGAGCGGCCGAGAACGGCACACTGCCCGCCGGTGCAAGTTCGGCAATGAGCTTCCAATATTCTTCAGTCTTGAACGCTTCAATCTCGCGCTCGCGGTCTACAATCAGACGCAGCGCGACACTTTGCACACGGCCTGCACTGAGTCCACGGGTGATCTTGTCGCCGAGCAAACCCGAAAGCGGATAACCCACGACGCGGTCGAGGATGCGCCGGGCTTCCTGCGCCTTCACGCGGTCCATGTCAATCTTGTCGGGATTGGCCATGGCGTGCTGCACGGCGGTGCGCGTGATTTCGTTGAACGTGACGCGGAACGTGGTCGCATCATCCAGATTCAATTCGTCGAAGATGTGCCAGGCAATGGCTTCGCCTTCACGGTCGGGGTCAGTCGCCAAGTAGACTTTGCCCGCTTTGGCCGCTTCCATCTTCAACTCGGTGATGATCTGCTGTGGTGTCTTGCGGCGGCCGTAGTTCTTGTCCGGCTTCGGCACTTCGTAGCGCGGAACCCAGCCATTAGCAATGTTTACACCCGCGACTTCCTCACCGGGCTTGCGGCGGCCGCGCGGCAAATCGCGGACGTGACCATAGCTGGCGAGAACCGTGAAGTTCGAACCCAGATACTTATTGATGGTGTTGGCCTTGGCCGGTGATTCAACGATGACGAGGTCCGGGCCATCGCCGGCTTTCTTGCGACGCTTGGGAGGCGATTTGGTCAGCGCATTGACCGGTTCCTTGACCGCGTCCTTTGCCGCAGCCGCCTTTTTGGTGGCGGGTTTGCGGCTGGTCGGCTTCTTCGCGGTCGTTTTCGATGCGGGCACAGGTATTGCCTCGTTTCGGCGGTGCGGCTGCACAGTTGTTACAGGCGGCTTCGTCGATACAATCCCACTTGCGGAAAGTGGGTGACATTAAACACCCATACTATACGGGCTTGTCCAAAGTCAAGTCTGCGGAATGTGAATTGTCGCCCTAAGTCGAGGACTGGTAATGG
>JANLTA010000803.1:0-2868 GCA_031362705.1 Gemmataceae bacterium
CGAGATTTTGATCTGCGGCAGCCGCATGAACATTTCCAGCGTGTCCGTCACGCGGCCATCGGTGGAGTTTTCCATCGGCACGACGCCAAACTCCGCGAAACCGCGATTCACTTCCTCGAACACAGCAGAGATGCTGCCAACGCGGATGAACTCGACATCATGGCCAAACTTTTCGAGTGCAGCCAGGTAGCTGAAACTGTATTCCGGCCCGAGAAACGCAATTTTGATTCGGCGCTCGATGGCACGCGCGCCGCTGATGATCTCGCGATACACCGCTCGCACCGTCGTTTCGTCCAGCGGGCCCTTGTTATGACCGACAACGTTATCAAAGACTTCCTGTTCGCGCGTCGGCGAGAAGACTTCGTTGCCATTAACTTCTTTGATCTTGCCGATGTCGCGGGCCAACTCGGCCCGCTCGTTGATGAGCTTTAGTATCTGCAAGTCGAGCTTATCGATTTGCGTGCGAAGTGATTTCAATTGCGCCTGAACGCGATGGGCGGCGGCGGCTGGACTTTCGGACTTTTTCGACATCAGGCGGTCCTACCAATAAGGACAAATTTTCACCTACTTTAGTTGTATGGCTCATTCACGTCCACTAACTCGTCGCGCTAAATGCCGACGTGGCAAGATCATCGGGCACGACCTTCCGGTCGTACTGATCAGGGTGACATTGCCGATTGGGGTATGCCTTAGGATTGCCGAAAACGCGACTACTACAACGCTGCCATTTTGGCGGTCGGCGCTGGTGTTCGTTAAGCAATGATCGAACAAAAAAGTAACCGGTTCATTGTAAATGTCCATAAATATTGAACTTAGGAAATCGCGCTCGTCGCTCTGTGATAATTGGCATAGTTCATGCTCTGGAAACAGCCTCTGGTTGAATCACCAACGCCCCACGCAGGTGGGTCTTAGCCGAGCAATAACTCGGCAACTTCATTTGGATAGGAGAAACCCATGGCCAGCGAGAAAATCATCGGAATTGACCTCGGTACCACCAACTCCGTGGTCGCGGTGATGGAAGGCGGCGAAGTCAAAGTCATCGCTAATCAGGAAGGCAACCGCCTCACGGCAAGCGTCGTGGCGTTCACCGATAAAGGCGAGCGCCTGGTCGGCGACCCGGCCAAGCGCCAGGCCATTACCAATCCGCGACGCACGCTTTATTCCATCAAACGGTTCATGGGTCGGCGGCACAACGAAGTCGAGTCGGAAGAGAAACTCGTCCCGTACAAGATTTCCGGCGGCCCGCAGGATCTGGTCAAGGTCGATATTGACGGGAAACAGTTTACACCGCCCGAAATCTCAGCGCTTGTGCTTCGCAAACTGAAAGAGGCAGCCGAGGCATATCTGGGTCACACGGTTCGCAAAGCGGTCATCACCGTACCGGCTTACTTCAACGACGCCCAGCGGCAGGCGACTATTGACGCCGCCCAAATTGCCGGCTTCGACACCGAATGGGAGATTGAAGACGCGTCGACCGGCAAGAAGTCGAAACAGCGCATGCGCATCATCAACGAGCCGACGGCGGCCTCATTGGCGTACGGTCTCGACAAGAAGAAGAACGAGAAGGTTGCCGTGTTCGATCTCGGCGGCGGCACCTTCGACGTATCGATCCTTGAACTTTACGAGGATGAAGGAGTCAGCAACTTTGCCGTGTTGGCGACCAACGGCGACACGCACCTCGGCGGCGACGATTTCGACCAGGTCGTCATCGATTACATTGCCGACACGTTCAAGAAAGAAAGCGGCATCGACCTGCGCAAGGACCAGATGGCTCTGCAGCGACTCAAGGAAGCCGGCGAACGGGCAAAGAAGGACTTGTCACAACAGGCGACGACCGAGATCAATCTGCCGTTCATCACCGCTGATGCGTCCGGGCCGAAACATTTGCAGCTTTCGATCACCCGCGCCCAGTTCGAGAAGATGGTCGATCATCTCATCGAACGCTGCCGCAAACCGGTGCAGCAGGCGCTCCATGATGCCGGGCTGACCCCTTCGCAAATCGATGAAGTCGTGCTGGTTGGCGGCATGACCCGCATGCCGCGCGTGCAGCAAATGGTGAAGGAAGTCTTCGGCAAAGAAGGCCACAAGGGCGTGAATCCCGACGAAGTCGTGGCCATCGGTGCCGCGATTCAGGGTGCCCAACTTCTGCTAGGCAAGAAGTCCGACATCTTGTTGCTCGACGTGACGCCGCTGACGCTGGGTATCGAAACCCTGGGCGGCGTGTTGACGCCGATGATCCAGCGCAACACGACCATCCCGACCAAAAAGGCCGAGAAGTTCACCACCGCCGCCGACAGCCAGCCCTCCGTCGAGGTCAAGGTCTACCAGGGCGAGCGGCCAATGGCCAAGGACAACAAACTCATCGGCACCTTCCACCTGGAAGGTCTGCCGCCGGCCCCGCGCGGCGTGCCGCAGATCGAAGTCACCTTTGATATCGACGCCAACGGTGTGCTCAACGTGTCGGCCAAGGATTTGGGCACCAGCAAGGAAAACAAGATCCGTATCGAAGGCTCCAGCGGCATGAACGCCGAGGAAATCGAGCGGATGAAGCGCGATGCCGAGGCCCACGCGGATGAGGACAAGCAGAAGCGCGAGCTGGCCGACCTTCGCAACGAAGCGGATGCCCGCATCAATCAGATGGAGAAGCTGCTCAAGGACAGCGCCGACAAGATCAAGGACAGCGACAAAGGCCCGATCCAGTCGGCCATCGAGAAGCTGAAGCTGAAGGCCAGCGGCGAAGACGCGCCGGCCATCAAACAGGCCCTCGACGAATTGATGCAGGTGTCGCAAGCGATGTCCCAGCACTTGTATAGCCAGGAAGGTGCCCCGGGTGCCGCCGACGGCCCAAGCCCGTCGTCGCCGCCCAAC
>JANLTA010000849.1:0-12119 GCA_031362705.1 Gemmataceae bacterium
CTCCATTGCTTTGGCCGTTATGCTCACTCACTAAACCCATGAGGCCCGCGCACGTTCGCGGCTTCCAGGCGTAGTAGACGTTTCGTGTCGTTGGTCCGGTGCTGGTATTGGGTGGTTGCCCGCCAATCGACCCGTTGGCCTTCGATCTGGTTATACAGGTAAAACTCCAGATCGGCCGGCGTCTTGATATCATCGCCGGGACTCGGGCCGACTTGGCATTGGTTCATTGGCTCAACAAGGTGCGGCGTGACCAGAACAATGAGTTCTTTTTCTACCCTGCGGCCTGTTGTGTTACTGAAGAACGGGCCGAGAACCGGCAAGTCACCCAGTCCAGGAATTCGATTCGTCGTGCCATCAAGTGTGAGTTGCAAAAGACCAGCCATCGCCAAGGTCTGCCCTTCGCGCATTTCGACAACGGTATGCGCTCTGCGGACGTTAAGCCCAGGGACCGGAGTGCCGCCCGCAACCAAGGTGGCGCCGATTGCAAAGTCGATTGTGCTGACTTCTGGATCGACTGCAACGCGAATGACATCGCCGTCTAAGATCGTCGGCAAAAAACCAAGTTTGACGCCGAATTCCTTGAATTGAACGGTGACGGTGGGGGCAATACCTGCACCCCCGCTGGCCTGGGGCACCGGAACCGGAAACTCGCCTCCCGCAAGAAAATTGGCCGCATGTCCATTCAGCGCGACGAGGTTTGGTTCGGCAAGGATCTTCAATAGTTCATTGCGCCGCAAAGCGCTGAATACGACGGCAAAGTCCGCGCTGCCAAATATGCCGAAAGCCGTTGCGGTGTCTGGCCGGAGGATATCCAGAATGCCATTCATGGCGTTTAACGGTGATTGGGCGCCACCGATCTGAGTGCCAACCGCTGCCTTGCCTTGATTGTGGTAAAGAAAGTCGGTGCCGATTTGCCGGAAGGCAGTCCGATTCAGTTCCGCGACACGAACCTTGAGCAACACCTGTTTTGAACCGGGCACCGTAATCAGGTTGATGACACGAACTGGTTCATTGCCTTGTTGATTGCCGCCGTTTGATTGATTCTGCGTGCTGTTATTTCCACTGCCTGCAAACTGTTGCGACTGGTTAGGCGCTGCGATTGACGGCACCGCGCCCGGTTGTTGCGATTGCTGTGTATTGGATTGTTGATTGGGTTGGCCGTTCGTTTGTCGGGAGTAGTTCGAGACTACCCAAGTGGCGTAGCTCTGAATTGTCTCCATGATCTTGGCGACCTGAACGGAGTCCCGGGCTTGGCCTTCCACCACGATGCTGTCGCGTATTTGCGATAGCTTCAGTCGAGCATCCGGGAACGAACTTTGGAGTTGGCATTGCAGGATCTGGAGATCGGCCATCACGCGCACTTCGAAAGAGTAGGTCTGACCCTCGGCCGGAATGTCGGAGGTGACTATGGTCACATCGGTCACGCCCAGCTTCTTGCCCACGATCCGGATCTGCCGGGCATTGAGGACCGCAAAATCCACGATGGAGGGATCGCCCACGGAAACCGTGGCCCGGCCACGGGCGGCGACCAGATCAACCTTTGTTGTGAGGACTCGACCCTGACCGACCAGCACGTCGAATGTCGAATCGTTGGTGCTCAGGCCTTTCACGAATTCTCCGACTGCTTCGGGACCGGCATCGCGCCTGCGGGGTAGCTCCGGTGTTGAAGGCAAATTTGGTGGGCAGAGGCAGGTAGGGTCGCCTGCAAATTTGGCCATGGGCAGTTGCCCGTTCGCCGGATTCGGCTGTGGCGCTTGGGCCAGACTGCGCCCGGTGAAGCCGGACGACTCAAGCAAGCCGGCACCAAGGGCAATCGTCACGCAAAGTGCCGCGATCGGATTGAGTCGGTTGATGAGACGAGGCATAACAGCAACCTGATCTTGGATTGTCGGGTGGGCGTAGTGGTTCGGGACCAGCCTATCGCCTCAGAATTGATCGTAAGTCAGGGCTTCCCGACTTGACTATATTTCCGACAATCCGGAATCCACCCAACTTCCCAATTGGTTGGAGATCGAGATTTGAAAAGAAGAAAGTTAAGATGAATGGACTCAAGTCGCCGCAAAGAATGATTGCGACGTGTTTTTCATTGGCTTCGTTACCCGGCGTCAGGCTAGTCAGGATCATGACGAGCAGCGTTCAAATTAAGTTACAGTCATGAATTCGCTCGCTGTTTACATTGCTTTACACATCTGAAAATGACTTCAGCGACGCCGTTGTGAATGAAAGCAAACACTTAGCGAAAAAACCTCAGCTACCGTGAAGCCATAAAGCCATATTTTCATTGCTCTTAACGCGCCTGCTTACATCTCGTCTCCGTTACTTCCGCATCACTCTGCCATTGTCAGCGGCTTCGGCACACCCTCTGCTATATGTCGGTAATCAAGTGAATGGAAAGGAAGCTCTCGAAGCATTGACGGACCCGTCGTCCGCCAAGTTAGTTTCCCCCTCACTCACAAACTCAGGAGTCCGTCTGATGTTGCGGAAGATTTACGACAGGTCCAAGAAGTTATTCGTTCGCAAAGAAGCTGCCTCGATGGCTGAATACGCCCTCTTACTGGCGCTGATTACCGTGGCCCTGGTCGGTGTGATTACTTTATTCGGAGACGCGATCAAAACCGCGTTCACCACCGCAACGACCACGATGAACGGGGCCTCGGGTAGCTGATTACCGACGGGCCTTGAAGCTGGTTGAAATTCGCATCGGTTGGCTCCCGCCTGGGGGAGCCACTTGCGTCGGCGGGTGAACTGCCGACTTGTAATTGCGCAATGCGCGGATGAGTCTAGAGCCGAGTCAATCGGCATATCGGGGGTAAGGGTACGATGCCCGACTGGCAAAATGCTGTGTTGTGTGCCAGTCGTGGCATTACCGGAGGGTGGATGCGTGGGGGCGGTGCCCGTGACATTGGTCGTAGTACTCGTTGCCGTGATCATCGCGGCAGTGACGGACGTGCGCTGGTTCACGATTCATAACGCTCTGACACTGCCGCTCCTCGCGTCTGGTTTGATTTATCATGCCTTTGTGAATGATGGTGTTGGATTTTTCAGCAGCATCGGCGGGGCACTTTTCGGCGCGGGCATTTTGGGGCTTATTTATTTGCTTGGTGGCATGGGTGCTGGCGACGTCAAGTTGATGGCGGGCATCGGTGCCTGGCTGGGCTGGCCGCTGATCTTATCGGTCTTTGTGATCACCACGCTCGCTGGTGCCGTTTACGGTCTTGCACTCATCGCGGCTTTTGGCCGAGGTGACAGGCGGTCGGGTGAACGAGTCATTGAAGCTGCGGTGCGGCGGGACGATCGTCGCCGCCGACTTGTTCCCTACGGGGCCATGATGATGGTCGGGGTTGTCGTCACGACGGCGCGCTTATGGACAGGCGATGGTTTTCTCAACGCATACCCGTGAACCGACGGCGGGGCGTTGCCAACGCGGAGTTGGTTTTATCTGTTCGGTCGCCGAGGTGTACTGTGAGTTTGCGAACGATCATCGTAGTTATCCTGGCCTTGATTTTCGGCGCATCGGCCGCCATCCTGGTCAACTTGCTCCGGCCGGTTGTATTGGCAACAGGGGAAACGGTGACGGTGTTGGTTGCGGCAAAAGAAATCCCGCGCTACACGAACATCACAGCGGAGTTGCTCAAGACTGTTGAGCGACCCAAGAATCTAGTTCCTGCGGGCGCTCTCCTTCGTGTTGACGATGTGATCGATCGTGTCGTCGACGTTCCTTTGTTTCAGGATGAGCCGATCCTCGATGCGAAACTCTCGGCAAGGGGTGCGGGCCGCGGTTTGGCCGCCGTGATCCCAACCGGTATGAGAGCGGTTACAATTCCCACGCCCAATATCGCTTCCGGAGTCGCTGGATTCATCCTGCCGGGAAACAAGGTCGATGTCCTTTTGACGATGCACAGCAGTGGCGATCTCAGCCGCAACGACAGCACTCGTGTCGTGCTGGGAAACGTTGAGATATTGGCAGTTGATCAGCGCTTGGAAGCGCCAACCGCTAACAAAGTCGATGCCAAGGAACTTCGTTCCGTAACGTTGCTTGTCAACCCTGAAGATGCCAAAAAGCTCACCCTGGGTCAAAGCCGAGGCACGTTGCATCTTTCTCTCCGCAATCCTGGTGACAAGGAGCCCGTGAACTCACGCGTCTCGACTGCAGCCGACCTTCAACTGTCCGACGCGGCGGAGAAGGACAAGCCGGTCGTTCGAGACAGTGACAAAGAAGCGATGGACGCGGAAAAGAAATTCAAGTTCGAAAAAGAGAAAACGGAATGGCTTTGGAAGCAAGAGGACAGAGCTGAAACTAAGGCAGCGAAAGAAGCGAAAGAAAAAGCGGAAGAAGATCGGCGGACTGCACCGAAGGTACGCACGCTCAAAGGCGTGACCGAAGGTGAAGTCGTGCTGCCAAAAAACGAAGCCAATGATCGGACGAAAGACTAGTTCTTTTGGTCCAACGACCAAAGCCCAACGAATCAGAGGACGGGATGCAGGCCTTTGTTGTTAGCGATAATGAGCCAATCACGGCGCGGATTCGGGAAGTGCTGCACCGCGAAGGTCATGAATGCGCCGGCGGCAATATCCTCACCGCGGAGTTGGCCGTTCATCGACTTGGCAAAACGCCCGCCGACCTGATTGTGTTCGTGCTTTCCAAAGATACGGAACGCACGCTTCAAGTGCTGGCGCAGATTCACTCGATCTCCTCGTGCTCCATTATTGCCGTCGGCAATACTCTTGATACCCGACTCGTGCTGCGTGCCCTTCGCGCGGGGGCCAACGATTACGTCGATGAGGCCGATCTGGAAAGCGAGTTGGCCACGACGATTGGCCGGCTGCGTCAATCCGCGGGCGTCCAGGGCGAGCAGGCCCGGGTCGTCGCTGTGCTGGCGCCCAGTGGGGGCAGCGGCTCAAGCACTCTGGCGGTCAACATCGCCACGGCGCTGGCCGGCAAATACAAGAACACGTTGCTATTGGACCTTAAACTTCATGCCGGCGACTTGGCCGCGCTGCTGGATCTGAAACCATCACACACGTTGGCGGACCTGTGCCGGCACACTGGCAACATGGACCGGGCGATGTTCGAGCAAACCCTGGTGCGGACCGCCAGCGGCGTTGCCTTGTTGGCGCCTCCGCGGCATCTGGCCGACGCCGGCCTTGTGACACCGGAAGGTGTGCATCAGACGCTGAAGATGGCACGCAAGCTATTTCCATTTATCGTGGTGGATGTTGACCACTCGTTTACGCCCGAACAAGTCGAGGTGTTGCGCCACGCCGACGTCGTTTTGCTTGTGCTGCGATTGGATTTCAATTGTTTGCGCAACGCCCGCCGCACGCTGGAGTACCTGGACCTGCTCGGCATTAGTCGGGACCACGTCCAGGTGGTGGTCAATCGGTATGGCCAGCCTCAGGAAGTTCCCGCGGCGAAGGCCGAGGAAGCGCTGGGTGTGAAAGTCGCGTATTACATTCCCGACGATCCGAAGACGGTGAATCGTGCGAACAACAACGGTGTGCCGGTGGTGCTGGAAAGCCCGTCGGCCAAAGTCGCCAAGAGTCTGATGAATATGGCTGCCGGCGTGAACGGACGGCCGACTTAGCCCTGTATTGAACGGTGGATCACGACCATGATAGCTCGAATCGCCAACACTGATGCGAACTGCACCGCCTTCCCGGATAACGAGCGCTTTCTCCGCCACAAGAAAGAGTTGCACCAACAGCTGATTGCCGGCATTGATGTGTCGACCATTGGCACTATGAGCGATGTGCAGTTGAAGGCAGAAGTCCGCCGCGCTGCTGAGGAGCTGACCCGTTATTCCTCCGAGCTGTTTAGCTACAGCGATCGGGAGCGGCTGGTCAACGAAGTACTCGATGAGACATTTGGCTTAGGGCCACTTGAGCCGCTGATTCGCGATCCGAGTATTTCCGACATCCTGGTAAATGGCCCGAAAACAGTCTACGTCGAGCGCTATGGCCGGTTGGAGCGGGCCAACGTGTCATTCAACGATGAGCGGCATCTGTTGCAAATTGTGCAGCGAATCGCCGGGCGCGTTGGCCGACGAGTGGATGAGACTAGCCCGATGGTCGACGCCCGGCTGATGGATGGCAGTCGCGTCAATGCCATCATTCCGCCGCTCGCCCTGGACGGCACGCTCTTGTCCATTCGTCGTTTCGGCGCCAAGCCGTTACTCATGTCGGACCTGATCGCTCACGCTTCAATGACGCCCGGCATGTATGAGTTTCTGGCCGCTTGCATCAAAGCCCGCATGAACATCATCATTTCCGGAGGCACCGGCTCCGGGAAGACGACACTGCTGAATGCCCTTTCCGCCTCGATTCCGCATGACGAACGCATCGCCACGATTGAAGATGCCGCGGAACTGCGGTTGCAACAGCCACATCTCGCCCGCATGGAGACGCGGTCGGCCAACATCGAAGGGGCCGGCGAAGTGACCACGCGGGAGTTGGTGCGAAATGCACTGCGCATGCGGCCGGACCGCATCATCATCGGCGAGTGCCGTGGACCCGAGTCACTCGACATGCTCCAGGCCATGAACACAGGGCACGAAGGGTCAATGACCACTATCCACGCCAATGACAGCCGTGATGCCATCAGTCGATTGGAAATCATGGTGGGCATGGCTGGATTCGATTTGCCGATCTGGGTCATCCGGCGTCAGATCGCTTCGACGTTGCAGATCATCGTGCAAATGGCACGACTCAAGGGTGGACCGCGAAAAGTCGTCAAGATTTCGGAAATTACCGGAATGGAGGGGGACGTCATCAGCATGCACGACATCTTCCTGTTCAAGCAGACCGGAGTGAATGCGTCCGGGGTGGCCGAGGGATCATTCCAGGTCACGGGCATTCGACCAAAGTGTTTGGAGAAACTCGAGGCGGCCAGTATCCGCTTGCCGACCGAACTTTTTGAACGGCGAACCGTGGATGCCTAGGAAACACAACCGACTGTGGAGTTTGGGCTGATGATAAGTGGTCAAATACTGACGATCCTTTCCTTCCTTGCCGGCGCATTGGCCGTGTTCGGTGTGTATTCAATCCTCTCGGATGTGTACTTTCGCGACCGGTCGCGGGTCAGCCGCCGTATCAATGAGGAGTTTCGCCCACCTCAGCGCGACCAGATTCAGAATTCCGGATTGTTCAAGAAGAGCTTCGACACCTTGGCCGCCGACGCCTCGGCCGAAGATGCCAATAGCTTGCGTCACCGTTTCCGGTATATGGTGGAGCAGTCCGGGCTGAAGCTCACAACGGGCCGCCTGCTGTTTTTCATGGTGCTGGCCGGCCTAGTCTGCGGAACGATCGGCGGACTATTACGGAACAGTATCCTCGTTGGCGTCGCTGGTGGTCTCGCCGGCGCTGTCGTGCCATTTATTTACGTTCGTTCCAAGCGGAATGCCCGGGTCGAAAAAATGACGCGCCAGTTACCGGACGCTTTTGACCTCATGGGTCGCGTCATTCGCGTTAGTCAGTCGATGCCGCAAGCTCTTCAAGCCGTCGCCGACGAGTTCGATGATCCGATTGCCGGTGAATTTGCCCTCTGTTATGAACAACAGAATCTTGGCCTGTCGCCGGAAGTCACCCTGCGCAATCTCGCCCATCGCATCGGTCTTTTGGAAGTCAAGATCTTCGTGATGGCGATGCTGGTCCAGCAACAGACTGGCGGCAACCTCGCCGAAATGCTCGACAAGCTCTCCCACGTTGTCCGCGAGCGATTGCGCGTTCGCGGCAAGATTCGCATGTTGACTAGCGAAGGCCGCGCGCAAGCCAGCCTGTTGCTTGTCTTGCCGATCGCACTCATGTTGATCTTGATGGCCATCAGCCCAACGTATGCAGCCGCTCTGGCCAAGGTGCCCTACTTGATTGTGGCAATGTTGGTCGCCGAAGTGATCGGCGCGCTGTGGATTCGCAAGATCGTTAACTTTGATTTTTGATTCCGTCGGCCGGGCTTGGCAGCGAGGTGGAGAAAGTAAATGCCGGAAAGCGCCGTACTTCCCTGGGTCACGTTCGTGGCGGTCAGCAGCTTAACAATGCTGACCTACCTGCTGACCGGTCGTCGGCAGCCACGGCTCGACCAGCGCCTTCGAACATTATCGAAGCGTGGCGAATCCGGTAGCAGCCCCGATTCGATGGCTGAGTTTGCCATGACCACGCTGCCAAAAATTGGCGCAGTCATGCTCCCCGAATCCGAACAGGAACGGACAAAGCTGCAGTCTCGCCTGATCCACGCGGGCTTTTATGGGCGGCAGGCAGTCCTCGTTTTCCTCGGCGTCAAAATGCTGTTGATGATCGGGCCGGCCGTCATCGGAATTCTGCTGAGCGCGGCTGGAATTGTTCCCATCCAACACGGCTTCATCGCCGGTGCGTTTTTCGGCGGCTTCGGAATGATCGCCCCGAGCTTCTGGCTCGATAATCGTAAGGCCGCCCGCCAGACAAGTTTCCGCCGGGCTTTGCCGGATGCGTTAGACATCATGGTGATTTGTCTGGAAGGGGGCGGCACCCTGGTTTCCGCCATTCAACGTGTTGCGGTGGAGTTGCGAACCGCACACCCGCTTCTTGCGGACGAATTGAACATTGTGCAGCGCGAGATTCAATTGGGTCGTTCAACAGGCGAGGCCCTGCGGCAGTTCGCGGATCGAGCCGACCTCGAAGAAGTTCGCAGTCTGTCATCCGTGGTACTGCAAGCCGAACGCTACGGCGCGAGTATGGTGAAATCCTTGCGCATTCACGCTGAAACACTTCGCAACAACCGAATCATGCGCGCTGAGGAGATGGCTCAGAAGGCCGTGGTCAAAATCCTGTTTCCGACCGCTCTGTGTATCATGCCGGCCATGTTCATTGTGGTCATTGGTCCCCTCGCGATTGAAGTCCTGGAGATCTTCAAGGGGATTCAGCCGTGAGGAGTAAGAATGCGAGCGCCGCTCGGCGGGGAGCATTGGCGGCCGAATTGGCGATCTTGTTGCCGTTCCTGTGCTTCTTCCTCGTCATTACGATCGATTTTGCCAGGTCTTTTTACTCCTTCCTGACCATCACCAATTGTGCCCACATCGGAGCCACGTATGCCAGCTCTGATCCGGCGCATGTCACCGACACAGCCAAGATCACACAGTACGCTCAAGCCGACGCGACGAATCTAAGCCCGCCACCAAACATTACGGCCACCGCGGTGACAGACGCCCTCGGCTACCCCTGTGTTGATGTCAACGTGACATTTGTGTTTCATACATTCATCGGCAGTTTTCCGGGAGTGCCCAACACGGTCAACATGTCGCGCACGGTTCGAATGCGTGTGGTTCAGGCCGCGCCGGATTGATACTTGGTTTCGGAGGTCTCATGCTCGTGAGATGCGCGCGGCACCCGCGATCGGGTGCTGTGATGCTGGAGGCGGCAATCGTGCTGCCGATACTGTTTCTGATCATCCTCGGCACTTCGCTGCTGGGGCTTGCCGTGTTTCGCTACCAGCAAGTCGCCACCGTGGCTCGTGAGGCCGCACGTTGGGCCAGCGTGCATGGTGGGCAATATGCCTCGGAAACCGGCCATGCCATGGCCACCCCGCAGTCCATTTACAATGCGACGATTCAGCCGTTTGGCACTGCACTCAACCAAAGTGGCATGGTGTTCGACTCCAGCGGTGGAACTGGTACCGCGTTGAGCTTCACTGTGAACTGGCTGGATGCCAGTCAAATGCCAACGTTCAAGGATGGCGCGGGGAACACAGTGGTCAATACCGTGACTGTGGTAATCAACTACACATCGGCCGGCGGTGGCATTATCGGCCCGATGACGCTAACGAGTTCGTCGGCCATGCCGATGTCCTATTAAGAGGCGAGGGAGCCTGGCGTGTTGATGCGTGATCTTTCTGGGTCTGGCAAGCGGAACGGAGCGGTGGCCGTTCAAGCCGCTATCTCCTTGACGGTGCTGCTCGGAATTGCCGCGATCACAATCGACGGCGGGCTATTGCAAGCGGAAAAGCGCCGCGCCCAAGCGACTGCCGATGCGTCTGCCCTGGCCGCCGCCGCTGATTTGTTCAAGCGCTACAACACGAACAAGGGTGCCGATCCAAGCCCGTTTACCGCCCGCGCGAGTGCCTTGTCCATCGCGGCGGCCAACGGCTACGCCGGTGCGAATTCGACGATTCTGCCAAACGCTGTCAATGGCAGCGGCCAACCGCAACACGGCATTTGGATCCCGCCCATCTCCGGCGATCACATCGGTCAGGCCGGATATGTCGAAGTCGCGGTGCAGTACAATCAGCCGCGATATTTCAGTTCAATCTTCGGGTCCGGCAACATTACTGTTCGCGCTCGCTCGGTCGCTCGCGGGCTGATAAGCCCATCGGCTCTGAATATGTTGGTCCTTAACCCCACAGCTAGTCTGTCGATGGATACCGGGGGCAATTCGCGTCTCACCGTCGCGGGTCGGATCATTGTGGACTCCAGTGCTAGCAATGCAATTCGCGCGCGCGGCAACAGCATCATCCAGGCCGATGAGATTGATGTGGTCGGCGGCATTTCCATGCTCGGCAATGCCAAGGTTTATGCGCCGACGACTGGGTCCACTACGGGCGTTCACAGTAACGACAGCACATTCTTCACGCCCGATCCGCTCGCCAGCTTGGCACCGCCATCATCCGCCGGGATGCCGGTGATTGGGAACCAGCCGACACAACAGTACGTTCCGCAACAAAACGAGACACTGCAACCGGGAGTTTACCGGGGCGGAATTGATATCGCCTTTCCGGGAGTGAAGATGGCTTCCGGGATTTATTACGTCGAGAGAGGTGAGTTCACAGTAAGAAGCGGCAGCGTCGCAAGTCTCAGCGGGGGCGTATTGATTTATCTGACCAAAGGCGCTACATCCACTTACGCCAAGATGAATCTCCACGATGGGCAAGTCACGCTCAACCCGATGACCACCGGCCCCTATGCGGGAATCACGTTGTTTCAGGACCGCACTGCGCCTGTCAATAACGTCACCAATACGATCACGATCGACCCAGTCGCCGGCTCAATAATTCACGGTATGATTTATGTCCCCCGAGCATTGCTCAGCCTCGGCGGGAATAACCTTACGCTCGGCGATAGCTTCATCGTCGATCAAGTGAAACTTATTGGCAATGCCATCATCACGGTCCCAGGCTCCCAGGTCGCGATCCCCAACCGCCGCCTCTTTGGGTTGGTGGAATAAACGCCGACAGTCATGATGAAGGGCGTTGCGACGAAACCCAAACAGTCAGTTGAGATGAGTTTGCAATTGATTCCAGAGCAACCAGGGGGTCCCCTCTCCAGGTAGTGGGTCAGTTTGAAGTCCGCCCCCTCAGGTCTGCCATATTGACAATTTTTTCGGCGAAGTTGATCGGTTCCGGCTTGCGGTCAATCAGCTCTACCAGTTCTTCAAACGTCCACTGGTGATTGGCCACCATAGCCGCTTGTGCCGGAGCCACCTTAAGCGTCTGGTGCTTGGCGATGAAATTGTAATGAAAGTAGAGCAAGGCGACCGCGTGTTCCAGATTCTCAAGCTTTTTGCTGAAAGCGTTGGTCAGGCGGGTAAACCGACGCATCCGCATACGGACGGTCAAGTTTTGGCGTTCGGCGTAGCTCGTGCTAACTAGGTCAGGGTCAGGGCTGCCAGTGATAGCCTTACGCTCGCAGCCGATGCATTCTGGTGGGCTGTATTTGCCGTCGCTCTTGTCGGCACCGTAAGTCTTGATCAGCATGGCGTAGTCGATGTTGTCGCCGAACGCATTGTCTACGGCGGTCAGATAGCCACGAAAGCCATCGGTTGACAGTTGCACGCGGCTTGTTAAACGGCCCGCCAAATCACGCATGAACATGTCGGCACAGTAGGCATCACGCAAGCCGACCAAGAAAGACGGCACAAGCTTGGTGTCAGCGTCAATCGCTACCCACGTCCACACGTCGCCGATGCCCACTTCGCCAGCCCGTTCGGCCGGTATGTTCTTTTGCTTCATTCCGCAGAAACACCACAACTCATCGCATTCCAGCCGACGGCAGGGCAGGTTACGCATCACTTCATGCTGATAGCGAGCGCATGCGGTGCCAGCGTCAACGACCAGTTTGATGACCGTGTTCTTGGCCACGCCCGTCATGCGAACGACG
>JANLTA010000867.1:0-2041 GCA_031362705.1 Gemmataceae bacterium
CCCTGCACCACCATGCCGAGCGAGTCACCGATGAGCAGTGCGTCAGCACCGGCCTGATCGAACAAGCGGGCAAACGTGAAGTCGTAGGCCGTCACCATCGTCAGCTTCCGGCCTTGCGCCTTGGCAGCGGCAAAGTCGGGAACGGTTACGGGCCGATTGGCTCGATCTAGCGGCGGCACGGCAGACATTCGTGGCCTCAGGGGCAAAAGACACTCATACACTAGCACGGGGTCCACCCGCTTGCGAGGGCGCGAGCCGCATCCAAGGAACAATGCCGTGAAAAACAGCCAAATCAGCCGTCGCCAGGCCATCGCCGCAACCAGCATTTTCGCGGTCGCCCCGGCCGTTCACGCCTTTGATTCTGTTCGACACAAGGGCAATCTCAAACAGTCGGTCTGTCGCTGGTGCTACGGCAAGATTCCGCTCGAAAAACTAGCCGAGGAATGCAAGCGCATCGGTTATCAGTCCATCGAGATATTGTCGCCGAAGGAAGTGCTCACGGTCAAACAGCTGGGACTGACCTGCGCCATCCTGCACATGAGTGGACCGATCAACATCGGCAACTGTTTGAACCGGCCAGACAATCATGACAAAATCGAAGCCGTGTTAAACGAAGGCATCGACTTCGCCGCCGAGCACAAGTTGCCGAACGTTATTTGTTTCTCGGGCAACCGCGACAAGATGGATGATGACGAAGGACTCAATAATTGCGCGGCCGGCTTGAAGCGAGTCGTTGGTCGCGCCGAGAAGAAGGGCGTGACCATCATCATGGAGTTATTGAACAGCAAGGTCGATCACAAGGATTACATGTGCGACCGGACGCCGTGGGGCGTGCGTCTGGTCAACATGGTCGGCTCATCGCGGTTCAAGCTGCTTTACGACATCTATCACATGCAGATTATGGAAGGCGACGTGATCCGCACCATTAACGATCACAAAGACGCCATCGCCCATTACCACACGGGCGGCGTGCCCGGTCGCGCGGAGATCGATGCGACCCAAGAACTTAACTACTCGGCCATCTGCCAGGCCATTCTCAAGACCGGTTACACCGGGTACTTGGGCCAGGAGTTTATTCCGCGCCGCGATCCGATCAAATCGATGGCCGAAGCGTTCACGATCTGTGATGTGTAACGAGCTTTATCAAATCGTCCGGAGTATCGCCCGGACCGGGCTGGCGTCAAAGCCTTCCAGCTTCAATGGCAGGGCAATGAGTTCATACACGCCGTCTGGTACATCCTTGAGTATCACGCCTTCGAGAATTGCCAGATCATGCCGGCGGCATGTCGCGTGACTCACTAAATCCTTCGATTCAAACAAGTCCACGCTTGGCGTGTCCAAGCCGACGAGCCGCACGCCTTGCAGCGCCAGTTGATCGATCAACTCCGGGCTGAGCGCGGCAAAGTCCTTGTTGAATTGTTCCGGGTCGGGAAATGTTCCTGTTACAAACAAGATTCGTGGAGCAGTGACTTTAGCTGTCAAATGGTCGGGTCGAATGCGTTCCGCGCGGTCCACGTTGACTCGCATGACCTGGCATGGACCCAAAAATAGCGACAGATCGCGTGCCTCCATCGTCGCGCCATCCAGGGCGTAGTGACTTGGTGCATCGGCGTGCGCACCAAGATGCACCGTAGCGCGCAACGTGGACAATGTGATGTTGTCGCCGCGTGCCATGTCACACAATACTTCGCGCGAGGCCGGCGTATCCCCTGGCCAAACCGCCAACCGGGGCGACACCGTTGGCGTAATGTCGTAAATCATGGCGTTTCCCCTCGTAGCCGCTTGCGGCTTAGCGCGTCACCTCAATCTAACCGGTGATGCCCCTGCAAACTACCAAGCCATAGCACCATTCTCATCAAATTGTCCCAGGCAGGACGGTGCGTCGGCGCACCATTTGCTAAAAATTCTGTCGAAAACCGGTATCGGGGCCTTGCAATCGGTCGATCTACAAGCTAGGATGCCCGCAAAGACAGTTACTCGCCGGTGGGGAGGGCGGCCAAATGGTACGGCCCACTCGTCGTGGATTCACTTTAATCGAGCT
>JANLTA010000875.1:0-13578 GCA_031362705.1 Gemmataceae bacterium
CCCCCGGTCCTTGAACGCGGCAAGACGACGCGCGTCATCGTCGTCGGCTCGAATCTCGGCAAAGCGCTCGGCCTCTGGACCAGCTTGCCCGCCGGCGCCGTCAAGGCGATCCCAGTCGGCGAACAATCGGCCAACCGCGCAGTGCTTGATGTGACCGTGGCCGCGGATGCTCCGGTCGGCGTATGCGGGTTGCGATTGGCGACCGTGGACGGCCTTGGCAACGCTTGCTTGATGCTGATCGACGATTTGCCGGTACGGGCGGCCAACCCCTCACCCCCGGCCCCTCTCCCCCAAGGGGAGAGGGGAACCGGAGGCCACTGTGGAACCATGACTAACCCACCTGATTTCACGATTGTCGGCACTGGCCTCGCCGGGACATTGTTGGCTTGCGCTCTGGCCGAGGCGGGGCGGCGCGTTGATCTTTATGACCGCCGGCCCGATCCGCGGTTGACCGGACCACAGGGTGGGCGCTCGATCAATCTTGCGCTTTCCGTGCGCGGGTTGTATGCACTCGATGAGATCGGCCTCAAGGATCGTGTCGTGCAATCCTCGGTGCTGATGCGCGGGCGGATGATTCATCCGGTGGCCGGGCCGCTGGTTTATCAGCCTTATGGCAAAGACGACACGGAAGCCTTGCACTCCGTATCGCGCGGCGGCTTGAACAAGTTATTGGTCGAAGTAGCGGGGCAACTGCCGGGCGTGCGCATGTTCTTTGATCACCGCTGCACGAACTACGAAGTTAACGACGGCACGCTGGAATTCGAGGTCGGCACGGTTATCACGTACACGAAATCAACGTGCGTCATCGGCGCGGATGGCGCTTACTCGGCGGTGCGCACGTCGCTACAGAAGCTCGACCGCTTTGAGTTCTCGCAGTGCTATCTCACGCATGGATACAAGGAACTCAGTATCCCCCCGGCCGACGGCGGCGGCTGGCGCTTGGACAAGAACGCCCTGCACATCTGGCCGCGCGGCGACTACATGATGATCGCCCTGCCCAATGCCGATGGGTCGTTTACATGTACCCTGTTCTGGCCGTTTGACGGTCCACACGGCTTCGCGCGGCTAACCAATGAGCGCGAGGTGGTTTCGTATTTCGAGCAACAGTTCCCGGATGCGGTGCCGTTGATTCCCGACCTTGGTGCGAGTTATCTGCAAAACCCCGTCGGGTCGTTAGTGACGATCCGCTGCCAGCCGTGGCATGTTGGCGGAAGTGTCGCCTTAGTTGGCGATGCCTGCCATGCGGTAGTGCCGTTTCTAGGCCAAGGGATGAACGCGGCATTCGAGGATTGCTCGGTGCTGGTAGAGTGCATGCACAAACACGGCGACAAGACCGAAGCGGCATTCGCTGATTATGAGTCGCGGCGGAAGCGGAACGCCGACGTGCTGGCCGACCTGTGCTTCGCCAACTTCGTTGAGATGCGCGACCGGGTCGGCTCGCCACTGTTCGTGTTGAAAAAGAAACTGGACGTGTTGCTGCACAAGCTCGCCCCGCGCATGTACTTGCCGCTCTATACGATGATTGAGTTCACCCGGATCCCGTATGCCGATGCCCTGGCCCGCGCGAATCGCCAGACCGGCATCGTGAGCTTCATTCTGTTGGGCCTTGTTGTGCTGGTATTGGCCCTTGTTCTGTGGTTGCTGAATCGATGAATGAACTCACATACTCAACGTATTTGAAGCTTAACGAGCTGCTCGATCTGCAGGAGCCGAAGTCCAATCCGGAAGAGCATGATGAGTTGCTATTCATCGTCGTGCATCAGACGTATGAGTTGTGGTTTAAGCTGATGGTACACGAGTTAGAGCGGGTGCGCGATGACTTGAATGCCGGTGAGTTGTGGCAAGCGGTGACGGGATTCAAGCGACTTGTCGCCGTCATGCATACGTTGATCGAGCAGTTCAACATCGTTGAGACGTTGACGCCGATGTCGTTCAACAGCTTCCGCGAACGGCTCGACACGGCTTCGGGCTTTCAGTCGGCCCAGTTCCGCGAGATCGAGTTTTTTCTCGGCTACAAGCGAGGCGACATGCTCAAGCATCAGCCGGATGCGGCGGCGGTCGAAGGGTTGAAGAAGAGATTGAATGAGCCGTCGATCAACGATGCGCTGTATGTCTTCCTCGAAAAAGCCGGCGTGACGATACCGCCGGAGATCAAACAACGCGATGTGACGCTGCCGGCGATCAGTCACGCCGTAGTTGAAGAGGGCCTGGTGCGTCTATACAAATCCCGCCCCGACATGGAAGTGCTGTTTGAATTGATGACCGACTTCGACGAAGGCCTGCAGGAGTGGCGTTATCGCCATGTGAAGCTTGTCGAACGCACCATCGGCAGCAAACAGGGCACTGGCGGTTCACTCGGTGTCGAGTTCCTGAAGAAGTCGCTATTCCTGCCGATGTTCCCCGCCCTGTGGGCAATTCGGCATCAGTTGTGACCGTTCGGACCCCGGAGGGGTCGTAGCTATTAGCCGGTGGTTGAGCGCAGCGATACCACCGGTAAGAGATCAAGAAAAAAGCTCTCCGACCCCGGAGGGGTCGCAGCACTTGCCGCTGCATATCGTTGAGGAGACAGTACATGCCTCGTCAGAAGTTCGTTGCTGGCAATTGGAAGATGTACACCTCGTCGTCATCTGGCCGCGTGTTGGCGATGGCCATTGCGGCCGGTGTACCGGACGACCGAGTGCGGGTCGCCGTGTGCCCGCCATATCCGTATTTGGCCGTAATCGCCGAAACGTTGAAAGGCACTCCCATCGCGCTGGGAGCGCAAAACGTTTACCCGGCCAAAGAAGGCGCATTCACCGGTGAAGTCAGTGCGGACATGTTGCGGGATGTCGGTTGTCGCTACGTGATCGTCGGCCATTCGGAGCGGCGGCACGGCCTGGGCGAGCAGGACGATTTCATCAATTGCAAGCTGCGATTGGCGATGGAAGCGGGCCTGGATGTCATTCTGTGTGTGGGCGAGACATTGGCCGAGCGCGAGGGCAACCAGACAAATGATGTTCTACGCCGACAACTCACGGCCGGGCTGGAAGCGGTGTCGCCGACGGCTGCACCGCGGTTGACCATTGCTTACGAACCGGTGTGGGCCATCGGCACGGGCAAGACAGCGTCGCCGGCCCAGGCTCAGGAGGCACATGCCTTCATTCGCGACCAGATCGGCGGCATTCTGGGAGCGCCGGCAGCGGAACAAATGGTCATCCAATACGGTGGCAGCGTGAAACCGGACAACGCGGCCGAGATCATGCGGCAGCCCGACGTAGACGGCGCATTGGTTGGCGGGGCCAGCCTCAAGGCCGAGTCGTTTTTGGCCATTGTGAATGCGGCTCGGTGATCGGCGGCCAAACGTGGCGTTTTTCGCTACAATTCCACTTACGGCGTGGTCGAGGATCGACCCGCATTTGTGCCAAGGGTCGGAATAATGCTTGCGGTTTCTACATTGGCAAACGTGCTCAACTTTCTGGTCATCCTCACCGGGTTGTTCCTAATCGGTGTTGTGCTGATTCAGCGCGGCAAAGGCGGCGGCCTGGCCGGCGCGTTCGGCGGCGTGGGCGGCTCATCGCCGTTCGGTTCCAAAGCAGGCGATGCCTTCACCCGTTTTACCATCTATGTGGCGGCCGCGTGGATTCTGCTCATCATGGTTCAGGTGCGCGTGATGAACGGCAACAAGGGCGACGGCGACGTGGCCCTGCCCGGCGTCAGTTCGAGCCAGTGAACACCTTCACCCGGAGGTGACACATGCTTCTCAGTATGACCGGCTACGGTGATGCACGCGGTCAATCTCCGGCGTTGAGCTTCCGCTTTGAGCTACGCTCCGTCAACAATCGACATCTAAAACTAACTCTGCGGGCACCCGAACCGTATTCGTTATTTGAGTCGGAGTTCGAGAAAGTCGTTCGCCGGTTCGTGCGGCGCGGCACCGTCCTGATTCAACTTCGCATTGACCGCCCGGGGCGAGCCGATGACTTTCGGCTGAACGCGGTAGCCTTGCAAAGTTATGTGCGGCAGGTCGCCGTCGCATGGTCCGGGTTGGATGCGAAGTCCGCAAGCGCGGCACCGCTGGCATCACTGTTGCCGGGGGTGTTGGCATTGCCCGGCATCAGCGTTGAAGCTGGGACCGATGTGGATGCCGAAACCGAATGGCCGGCGCTGGAAGCCGGCCTAGTCGAGGCATTGACGAAGCTGCAATCCATGCGTGCCGAGGAAGGTGCCCGCATGGCGAAACAATTGTCAGAATGGCGATTGGAGATTGCCAAATACCTGGCGGAGATTCGCGAACGACAGCCGCTGGTGGTGACTGCTTATCGCGATCGCTTGCGTGAAAGAGTGAAAGCGCTGTTGGCCGATGCCGGAACTTCGGTGGGAAACGACGACTTAATCCGCGAAGTGGCCGTGTATGCCGACCGGTCCGACATCGCGGAGGAAGTGGTGCGACTGGATAGCCACCTGCAACAGTTCGCGGACATCTTGCAGCGCGAAGACGATTCACCGGGCAGGAAGCTGGAATTCATCGCGCAGGAAATGGGCCGCGAGGCGAACACGATCGGCTCTAAGGCGGGTGACATGGTGATCACACGCCGGGTGGTGGACATTAAAGCAGTGATGGAGAAAATCCGAGAGATGCTGCAGAACGTGGAATGACAACAACGCTCGCCAGTACGGTTCGGGGGCCGCTGATCATTGTGTCCGGCCCCTCGGGCACCGGGAAGTCCACGCTGATTCGCCGGCTGCTCGGCATGAACCGCTGGCCTCTGCGCTTGTCGGTGTCGGCGACAACACGTCTGCCACGTGTCGGCGAGGCGAATGGTGTGGATTACCATTACTGGGATCGCGCCCGATTCGAGGCGGCACTCGCTCGGGGCGAGTTCCTGGAGCATGCGGACGTTCACGGCAATTACTACGGCACGCTCGACCGCGAAGTGGATCCGAACCGTGTGGCTGGCCAAGGCGTGATTCTCGATATCGATGTGCAGGGCGCGGCTCAGGTCCGCGACAAGATCCCCGACCACGTGTCGATTTTCGTGTACACATCGACGCTGGATCATTATGAAGACAGGCTGCGACGCCGCGGCACGGAAGACGAAATAGCGATTCAGCGGCGCTTGCAAGATGCCCGGAGCGAACTGTCGCATGCCGGGGAATATCAGTATCAAATCTTGAATGATGATCTGGACGCGGCGACCGCCCGGTTGGTTCAGATCGTCGACGAGGCTTTTTCGCACGGGAGATGACATGCTCGAAGACTTGAAAGAAGAATCAATCGTCCACAAGGCCGGTGGACGCTTTAAGTTGTCCACGCTGATCCAGAAGCGCATGGTTGCGCTCAACACCGGCGCCAAGGCGCTGGTGGATCTGCGGACAACCGATAAGATGGCAATTGTGGTCCAAGAAATTCTTCAGGATAAAATTTACCTGGACCTGGAGAACAATCTGCGCACGCGGCCATCGGTCGGCGAAGTCGAGGAAGAGACTGTGCCATACAGTGGCACCGGCTCGGTCGATGAGTGATGTGCGCGCCATTGAGCTGCAACCATGAAAATGACAGGACGCCAGGCGGATTTGTCACCGGATGAAGCGGTTGCCTACGCGCCGGTTGCCCCTCTTGCCGTTGCGGCGATTGGCATTACGGGCCTGTCGGCGCTAGTGATCGCCGGCATGTGGTTGGCCGCGCGGCAGAACGCCAAGCCGATTTTTCAGCCAGCATTGTTGCTGCCGCCGCTGTTTGGACTGATCCTTGCGTACATTGCATTTCGCCAAATTCGTGGAGCCGATGGTACGAGATCTGGCCGCGGAATGGCGACCATCGCCTTCTGGCTTGCACTGCTGACGATGCTCTTTTATGGCGCGTACCTCTTCGCCGTCGATTTGGCGATTCGTAATCAGGCATCTCAATTTACGATGAGTTGGCTGGCCAAGGCCGCGACGGAGCCGCTTGAATCGTCGTTCGTGCTGTGCCTCGAACCGGCCACGCGAGCGTCAATGGACGAAAAAGACATCAAAGGTCTACACGAACGATTTGATTCTGAAATCGCAGCCTACGGCAACAACGACATGTATCGCATGATTCGGCGAGCGGAAGCGAATTACGAAGCCCGATTGAAGGGCATACGCGAATGGAACCTGGCAGATGGCGGGTACGCCGTCTCACAAATCTTTGAGTATCGATCCCCGGAGGGCAAGTTTGATTTGCTGTTGGGGACGTTTGGCCGCGACACTCCGGCACTGGGTGGCCGAACCTGGCAAGTCGTGATCCGCAAAGCTGCCTTGGCGGCGCGGGAGACGACTGTTTTCGGCCGGCTTATGCTTGATTTGCAAGTCGAGGCTCGGAAGAACATCGTCGAGTGGTCCCACATGATCAATAGCGGGCAAATGCATGAAGCGTTTATCGAATCGCTGCCTTTGGCTCAGCGTCAGGCATTTAGGGATCGCAAAGATTCAGCGGAAGAAAGGCTGTTTCAGTCCGGATCGTTGATTCTGGTCGATGGCAAGGCACCAACCGACGAACAACGCAAGAAATACGCAAACCAGTTAACCATGAACGTGTTTCCCGGTTCGCTGGCCCACAGCGTCGGCCCGCCGATGATCGAATTTTCGCCCGATGCTGTGCGTTTACGCCATCACGTCGAAATCAAGGTGGCGGACGTCGAAGTTCCGGTGGTGGCTTACATCGATACCATTGTACAGGGCGACGAGTTAGTCGCGGAACTGTTACGATTGCGGAACGACAAGGATTGGCAAAAGCAGCCGACTGCGGAGGACCGGCCGGGCGTTCTGGAAATTGATCGCTTTCCGAAGCGCGGCTTCCGCATCATAGCCGTGGATGTGAAACCCACCGAGAAGCGGCTTGCCGGGTCAACGGGACCTCGCGGCGGCCAGCCACAATAGGGTTCAATTACACCTTCTGAAATTGCCCCGCGAAATGTTCAATGGCCTCTTGCGGATGCATGTTGAACAACGCCCGGCCATTGGTAACCCAGTGGCCCTTCTGAAAAATGAACACCGCGGTTGCATAACGGAGGTTGCTCACGGCCTCGACACCTTCCATCGGTCCTCCGACGGTCGCTGTAAACTCGATGGTTGCGGGTACCAATCCCAGAAGTTGTCGGGAACCAAGGTCGTGGACGAGTTCCAACATCGACTCGAAAGCGACATCTTTCCATTCCAGGCCCTTGGGCATCCCCGTTGCCGCCGCGGCATCAAGAAACTTGGCCTCCAGTCGTTCACGTTGTAACCGAAATGATTCTCGAGCGCGTTCCTGAGTAAAGGCACGACGCATGCCGTGAAGTGATCGCCAACCCATTACACCGACGCCGCCGATGGCCGCACCGGCCGCGCACCAAACCCACAACATATTGAGATCCTCAACCACAAGGCTCTACGCTTCAATTCTATGGAACATCAATTATGGTAGGGGCAAATCCTTAAACTCGAAACCGACTTCGTGTTGCGCGGTGATCCAGTTGTAATAAATGAGCTTGCTTGCCTTGCCGAGCTTGGCGTTACCGCCGTCATTGAATTGAAAAGTCCCAGTCACGCTGGTGGGGCTGCCCGAGTCCCAATTGAAGCCTTCACTTGTGAACTTCTGGCCCTGATCGTCTACTAGTTCAATGCGCTGGGCCAGCGAATTGGTCCATGAATAATCGTGTTGGTTTTCGTTGGCATTTCGCCGCGCGGTAGCGCGAATGTGAACTTGCTTGCCAGGCAACTCCTTAACCTCGTCAATCTCCAAAATGACTTGCTGCCCCTCGAATTTCTTGTCTTTGACGGCGAGGATGTCCCCGATGGTAAGTTCGGCCTTCTTCTCCGCGAGATAGGTAACAGGCACCGTGCCTTTGATGTGCCGCAATGTTTGTGACTCACCTGGCCCAAGCAATTGCACCTGGGTTTGGCGGACGGCGTTGCGCGGGGCATACGAGTAATCGTGATAGCTTGATTCGTACGTCCGGCCCTGCTGTGGCACCAGTGAATTGCCATGATCGTCAATTGCCAACGTCAATCGTGGCTGACCGACGCTCATCAACGGCGCTTTGGGTTCGCCGACCAATTGAAACGTAAACGTGAGTGTTTCCGAGCGCGGCGAGTGCAACGGGTTCATCTGTTGCCGCACGGCCAGGTCCAGCGAGCGACTCAAATGAAAGCCGGCCGCGGCGATGCGCACTTGCCCGGCATAGCAAACATGCGGGCTGAACTGGGAGATGCGATGAAACGTCAATCCTTCCGCATCATTGCCATACGATTGTAGTCCGTGCCCCGATTGACGGCACACGAGATCGATCGCTTCCCAGAATGGCACGTTGTCGGCCTGTAGCGTGACGACGCTGGTATTGCCCTGGGCACAGTTGAGTTGATACCCACTTTGCCGGGCAAGGTCGGCGAAGACTTCGCCGGCCGGTTTCTGCTCCGCCTTGATCGATACCAGACGCGGCGACAACATGGCATCGCGTTCGAGCCGGGCGATTAATGGGGCAAGTCGTTTGCGTACTTCGGGGTCGGGGTGCGATTGGGCCTGACGTAAGGCCGGCAACGCGGCTGCACCGGCTGCCTCAAGCGTTCGACCGGCTGCCTCCCGTGTTTTGAAGTCCGCGGCACTCAGTTGCTCAACCAGTTGCGCGACGGACGGAGTCTCGGCCCGACCAGCCGGACTCAAACCCGCAATCGACAAACACAATACTGCGACCCGAATCTTCAAGATGCATCCTCATGATGACCGGCGGGCGAGCCAGCGTGCCATTACAGAATATCGCGTCCGCCAATGGCTCCGCTACCCCCGGGGGCGGGCTTTCCGAATGTGCCGGGGCCGGCCCGGTAAACTCTCACGGTCGTGCGGTCGCACAACCATAGCTCGCATTTGCAAACGACGATAATAATTCAAGAATCGACCAGCCGATACAATGGGGTTTCGCTCCCCGGCCACGGAATCGACATGCCGATCGTTCTCATCATGTTTCTGGCCATTTGTTGCGCCCCAGTGCCGTGGAGCGAGCCAATTTGGGGTGATCGCCACTGGCTCAGCGCTCTGGCGACCACCGCGCTACTCGGCGGCGTGCTGGCCCGCTTCATTTGGGTAACGGCGAAGACTGTGCGGATGATGCGGCTGCCCGGTCACCGTTCTGAAATGCTCTACCGCTACTCGCGGACGCGATCCCGTAGCTTGATGGCGCTCATGCTGGCATTCGGCGTCGCGCTGAATTTCGGCGGTTGGGGTTGGGCTGTGCAATCGCTGATGACGCCCGGTCCTTACCGGCCCATGCGCTTTGGCGCCGAGTTCATCATCATCGCGCCGTTCGTGGTCGCGCTCGTCTCGAGTTGGCTGGCATTCTATCCCGTCGAACGCGAATTCTCACGCACGCCGAATCTCGCCTCCTACCTGGTATTTCAGTGCCGTCAGCAACTGGTTCTCGCACTGTTGCCCATCACGGTGGTGATCTGCGAGCAATCAATGCGGCGGGTGTACCCGCGCTGGGCCGCTCAAACATGGTTTCATGTGCTTTCCATGTGCGGGGTTCTGAGCGTAATGATCTTTGCGCCGTGGCTTTTGCGTATCGTTCTTGGTTGGCGACCGCTGCCGCCGGGACCGCTGCGGGAACTTTTGATGCTCTCAGCCCGGCGACTCAAACTGCGCTTTAGTGACTTGATGCTGTGGCCGACGCACGGTGCCGTGGCAAATGCCATGGTTGCCGGTGTATTGCCACGGCCACGCTATGTGCTGATGACTGACAAGTTGATTTCTGAACTGACCGCCGATGAACTGGAAGGCGTGTTGGGCCACGAGATTGGACACGTTCGGCACCGCCATTTGATACTGTACGTGCTGTTCATCGGCTTGAGCTTGGCAGTACTTACCGGCGTGGCTAATTTTGCCGACCGCATTGTTGCTCCTGACGCCTGGCTCAGAACAACCATCGAAGGGCTAGGCGAGTGGGGCACGTTGTTATCGTTGGTTGTGGCGGCCGGCTATTTGCTGTTCGCCTTCGGATTCGTGTCGCGCCGTTGCGAGCGAGAAGCCGATTTGTTTGGTTGTCGTGCGGTGTCATGCATCCGAGTTGATTGCGATGGGCACTCTAACCAATCTTTGATTCCCGTGGTAACAACGCAAACATCGCCGTGCCCGACGGGCATCCGCACTTTTGTTTCGGCATTGGAACGAGTTGCGGTGTCCAACGGTATTAGTCGCGACAAACCAGGTTGGCTCTCGAGTTGGCAACACGGCACCATCGCCCGGCGCGTGGCATTTCTCGAAAAGGCCATGCACGACCCCCGCGTGGAACCACGTTTCCGCCGGCAAATGCGCTGGTTTAAGCTCGGCGTGGTCGGGATATTAGCAGGGTTGGCGGGTTTGTTGTGCTGGAGCGGCGACTTGCCGTTATCCTTTTAGTGGCCCACATAAAACACAAGACCGCGACGGACGCACTTGATCAGTGTGTCCGCCACGGTCGCAAATGTCGTTGTTAATTCCAGCCTAGAAGATCAATGCAATACCGGCGTTGAAGCCGTCCAGGAAGCGTGCACCGCGAGTGTTCCAGTCCGGCTGCGGATTGCGGAAGTCAAAGGCGATCGGCGCGTCCATCGTCATCGTGTCGAAGAACGCCATAAAGTTGTAGCCGGCCCGAAGTTGAATGCCTTCAACCGGGTACCAGTACAAATTGACGTTGGCGTTGACTTCCGGGCTGAAGGCAAAGCGGTTGATGGAGTTCTTGTTTTCGATGCCTTTGTCGCCGCGTTCGTATTTAGCTCGGAGCCGTGCTACGTCCACCAAACCGGCTGCGTCCATTTCCATGGCGATAGCAAAGCTATAGCCGAGGTAACGGTCAAATCCGAAACCGACGAAGGCACCATACATGCGGTTGGATACTGTGTTCGTGTAGTTGGCCACATCTTGTGGCGTGCTTGCTCCGGTGAAAGTTGAAGCAACGGTACGCCAGTTGAATCGCTCGAAGATCCACGCATGACGGGCACCATACCGAGCGTAAACCCGGCACACATCGTTCTGAAGCCACGGCGTGCTGGCGGCGATATCCCATTGGTCGTAGCGCTGTTCAAAACTGATGTTCATGTTGATGGCACCGTTCCAGATGCCGGCGAGCGAGTTCGGATTGCCGATGGCGGTTTCCTGAGCGGGTCCGGTAAACTCAACCGGGAAGTTGAACACTGGCGCGAATAAGTACGTATCGGCTAGCAATGGTCCGACGGCAAAGTCAGGCGGGTTCAGCGAGGCGTTGGCCTGCGTCACATGTTTTTGGATGTGTGTCCACTTAAATTCGACCTTGCTGCCGCTGTCGAATTTGTAGCCGACGCTAATGGCCCAACCGGGCTGAAAGCTCTCTTGTTGATTCAAGTCGGATGCGTTCAGGGCTTCATTTCTGCTGCCGTACTGGGTGCCGGGCACAACCGGCCCGCGAATGATGAAGGGCGGCTGGGTGTCGGTGTTGACCACTGTGCCGTTCAAGTCGCCGGTGACTGCCCCGTCCACGTCAGTAAAGCCGCGAATGGCGATCCGCTGATTTCGCACGCCTTCCGACAGGCGATACATGATGAACTCGACAGCGGTGTAGATGCCGCCCGTCGACTCCATCCGCGCGTGCCCCAATGGTAAGGGGACAACAGGATCGGATGGGGCAAGATCGAGATTTTGGCCCCCGCCGAGGCTCTGGCCAAAAGCCGGTGCCCCGAAAGCCGCGAATGCCAATAGCACGGCCGTGTAGGCGGTCGTCCTACCCATACGTCCTCCCCCTGACGTTTCAACAGAAGCGTCGAATCTCTGCAAACCCCGATGGTCGCGGACGCACCCCCCAACCGGAGCGCGTGGCCCCGGCGCAGTCGTCCAACCCTGTGCCATCAGGAGCGGGGACAATAACGCCAAGTTCCAGGCTGTCAAGAACAAAATCGTGAAAAAACCGGCGATGTGGTCTTGCGACCGGGACCGGGACCGGGACCGGCCGATTCGCCATGACCGGCCATTCCCGGGGAACTGATGCCAACATTTTCGTGCAAGTTCCCCGAGCCTCCGCGTTTTACCCCGGTGCTTGACGATTGCTATGTTTAGGGCTTATCCTTAGATGAGAGCCATTGCGTCAACACCGCGTCGGGCCACGGCGGGCCGACTCAAAGCAAATGCTGGCCGGATTCGGCGATAGTTTTCGCGAACCCCGCTCGAAGGAGCCGTCCATGACGAGTCGCGTGATGTTTAAGGCCCATACCTGGGTCGTAGCCGCGTTGACCGCCTTGGGTATTACCACGGCCGTCAGCTTCGTCCGGGCACAAACTGGCCCGGCGATCCCGGCCAACACCGTGACATTCGGTGCCGGCGGCGGCATCCCGGTCCGCGGCACGCCACTGGCGCAGCGTGGAAATGGGTTTGCCTATAGCTTGCCAGGGCCAGTATTCTTCGGTGCGTGGATGCGGCCCGCGGCCAACATGCCTAGCACACCCATCGTGCCACGGGGATTGGGCCAAAACCCGACGCCAAGCTTTAGCAGCGCATTAGGCAACGTTGCCGGACAAATGCAGGGAGCGCTCGGTCAGCAGGGTGGCCAACAAGGGCAACAAGGTGGCCAACAAGGTGGCCAACAAGGTGGCATCGGCGGTATCGGCGGTGCCGGCGCTGTAGGGACTGCTGGGGGAGTTAGTGGTGGCGTAATGGGTGGTATTAATGGCGCTAGCTTGGTGGCAATGGGTCAGAATTTCCAAAACCCAACCGGCAGCCTCGGCTTTATTCAGCTTCCCAATCCACAAGCATATATCGGTGGCTTCACCGGCGGCCAAATCACCGGCTCCGGCGTAGTTGGCGGCGGCCAACAGGCTCAGGGTGGCCAACAAGGTGGGATCCAAGGCGGAATTCAAGGCGGTATCGGTGGCGGCTTCGGTGGCGGCGGTATCGGCGGCAAAGGCGCTGGCTTCGCTGGAGCCAATGGCTCGTGATGTCCTGCCGTCAATTCGATCAATCTTCGAAGCCTGTGGAAATCCCACAGGCTTCGTTCGTTTATAAATCAATGCGATGTTTGTTGTTCGTCGTAATGACGCTGCCGCTGTCTGTGCAAGCCCGCCAACTCGACACGACAACATTTGATCGCTTGGTCGCGGATGCTCTTAGACAATGGCATGTTCCCGGTGCGGTCGTCGTTGTCGTTAGCCGCGATCGTATCATCTATCTAAAGGGCCACGGTGTCCGCGACTTGGGCAATCCGGAATTGGTCACGGCCGAGACGTTGTTTCCGCTGGCGTCCTGTTCCAAGGCATTTACAGCAACACTAGCAGCCATGCTGGTGGACGACGGCAAATTGGCGTGGGATGACCCCGTTCGCAAGCATTTGCCAGACTTCCGACTCAATGATCCGGTCGCCAACGACGCTGTAACCGTTCGTGATTTGCTGAGCCATCGCACAGGCCTGGCGAGCCACGACGAGCTTTGGTACCGCTCGCCGTGGCTGGTACCCGAACAGATTCGTCGGGCCGGACTGCTGCCTCTGGCACACGAGTTTCGAAAAGCTTTTCACTACCAGAGTGTTCTGTACTCCGCCGCAGGGTTGGCGACAGAACGCGCGGGCGGGCAATCCTGGGACAGCCTGGTTCGGCAGTGCATATTCG
>JANLTA010000934.1:0-2562 GCA_031362705.1 Gemmataceae bacterium
CGATAGTTGGCACCGCAAATCGGGATCACGAGGCCGGCCTTGGCTGGGGGGGGGGCTGGCGTAGCAGGATCCCATGCGCCGAGTTGCCACACGTGTCCTTGTGCGGCCAGGCGGGCTACCACGCGAGCCAAGTCTACGATACCGGAATTTCGGCCAGCAGAGGCATCGACGGCAAACGCCTGGTGTGGCGTATCGCCGAGGATCGCACCGACGAGTCGGGTGAGCGTGTGGCCCGGACCAACCTCAACGAACGTTCGTACACCGGTTGAGGACATGTTGCGAATCTGCGCTACGAAATCAACGGGGCGGGCCAGTTGCGTGGCTAGCAAATCGCGGATCGCCTGCGGGTCACGCGGATATTCACGACTCGTGCTGTTCGCAAATACAGGCAATTGGGCCTCACGGAAATCGATTGGCTCCAAAGCAGAACGGAACGGCCCGGCCGCGTCGGCGACCAACGGACTGTGAAACGCCGCCGCGACAGGCAAGCGAATGTGCCGAAGTTTGCGTTGTGTGAGTGTCCGCTCCGCTTTCTCGATTTCGACGCGCGAGCCGGATAGCACAGCTTGAGCCGGCGCATTGCGGTTGGCGACGACGACGCCCACGCGATCCTCGGCGACAGCGGCCTCGACTGCGTGAATTGGAGCCATCACCGCCAGCATGGCCCCGGCATCGCCGATGCTTTCGCGGGCCATCAGTCGGCCGCGCATCTGTGAAAGTGCGAACAGCGACGGCGCATCATAACAGCCGGCCGCACATAGGGCTGTCAACTCGCCGTAGCTATGTCCGGCCGCGGCATCGGGTTGAACACCGAATTGCCGTAGTACGTGCAGCGCTCCGAGGCTGACTGCGCCGAGTGCCGGTTGCGCGACCTCGGTCGCACGCAGAGCTGACTCCTGGTCGTCACGTTCGTCGCTGGTAAACGCCGTCGGCGGGTAAATCAAATCGCTAAGTCGTGGCCCATCATCGTCGACAAGATCAGCGGCAAACGCCTGGTTCGCCTGGGCCAACACATCCCGAAACAATGGGAAGCGACACGCCATATCACGCATCATGCCGATTGATTGCGAGCCTTGACCTGGGAATAACACGCCAAGTTTAGGCGTCTCACCTGTCGCGAAGTACACATCATCATGTGCAATAGACTCGCTATCGATTACCTTGTTCGCGGCGGCAAGCAGGGCCGTAATGTTGCCGATTCCGCGCCGCAAGACGACGGTTAAGCGGCGCTGATGCTTGTGCGAAAAATCCTTCCGCGACTTTGCTGCGAGCCAGCGGACGTTCCGCCAATCACCTTCGTCAAGCTTTACTTCTTTCCGGAAGCCATCGAGACTTTGCCGCAACGTTTGATCGCTGTCAGCGGAAAAGGCGGCGATGGTGACATCGCTGTCCCATTCGGGTTCGGCCTTCGCACTTCGATGCTCTTCCAGGACAACATGATAATTGCTGCCGCCGAAGCCGAAGGAACTCACAGCCGCACGGCGTGGATGCTCACTGTGGGCCACCCATGGTCTTGGTTGATCGGTCACATAGAAAGGCGTCTCGCCGCGAAGTGTCGCCGCAGGTTCTTTCACCTTCGCCGTCGGCGGCAACACGCCGCGATGCAATGCGATTGCCGCTTTCATCATGCCGGCCGCGCCTGCTGCGGCCTTGGTGTGTCCAATCTGCGACTTAACTGAGCCGATGGCACACGATTTGGCTTTCGCTTTGGCATCGCGGAAGACTTGGGCGAGCGCTTCCAACTCGGTGGCGTCGCCGACTTTGGTGCCCGTGCCGTGCGCTTCAACAAGTTCGATAGTCGCCGGTGATACACCGGCCTGCAAATATGCATCCTGCAGACAGCGGCGTTGTCCATCGGCCGTGGGTGCATACACGGCGTTGCCGGCACCATCGCTGGAGGTGCCGAGTCCTTTGACTACCGCGTAGATGCGATCACCAGCGGTTTCGGCATCGGCCAATCGCTTGACGACAAACATACCGAGACCTTCGCCGAGGATCGTACCGTCGGCGCAGGCGTCGAAGGGTCTCGCATCGCCGGTCGGCGACAACGCTGGGGTTTTGCTGAAACACATGTACATGAAGATGTCGTTGAACGTATCGACACCGCCGGTCAACACTGCATCGGCTCGGCCAGCGCGCAGCTCCATCGCCGCCATGTGCAATGCCGACAATGATGATGCGCAAGCTGCATCGACGACACAGTTTGTACCGCCCAGGTCCAAACGATTGGCAATTCGGCCCGCCACAACATTGCCAAGCAAGCCAGGAAACGAGTTCTCCTGCCAGCCGACATAACCATTGGCGATGCGACGCATGGCGTCTTCAATCACGGCGTCGCTTGCACCGGCAGCCTTCATGGCTTTACGCCACAACGGATGGCCGAGCCGGGCACCAAGTGGGACCACCATTTCCAAAGTGCCCGTCACGCCGAGGATCACGCTGATGCGACGACGATCCACATTTTCCTTCAGCAGCCCTGCATCTTCCAATGTCATTTTGGCGACGACTAGGCCGAGAAGCTGTGCGGTATCAATCGCTTCGAGGTCGCGCGGGGCAATGCCG
>JANLTA010000944.1:0-2849 GCA_031362705.1 Gemmataceae bacterium
CACGATTGGCGGCCACCAACCGCGCTTCATCACCCTTCTTGTAAGCTCGACCGCCTGGTTCGACGAGATCGGGATTCTGGACGCGGACATATCCGTTGCGGGCAAAGTACGCTCGCAGTCGTGCCAACAACTGCGCGGACAACGCCGTTGTTTTGGTGACAGGGCGATGACCTACCTTAACGCGTGACTCGTGTTTCTCAACCGCCTTCGTCATCCGACTTCTTGTCCACCTTCAGGATCTTGAGGTTGGCCTCGCTGCGCAATTGTTTGGTAAAGTCTTTGCGGAATTGATCCGTGCGATCATTGCGATAAAAGTCAAACAGCATGTCGCGGAAGTTGGCCGGACCCATTGAGGCCTTGTACGCCATGCGGAACGCATCCGCCGTCGGCTCTTCCTTGCTCATCAAGGCCGCGACGTAGTAGTTGGCCTTGGGAAAATCAGGTGATACAACGGTGGCCCCGGCCATATCCTTCCGCAATTCGATCACCTTCGAGACCAAGTCACCGGCGTATTTCACTTTGTCGTTGGGAATCGTTGCCGCCTCATACCGAGGCGAGCCACCGACCGCGAAGGACGGGCTTGGGTTCAATCTGGCCATTGACGGCAACTCAATCAACCCGCGCGCACTCGACTTGGCGGCAAGATCGCGGAGTTCCCGCTCGGTCTTGTTCCGGGCTTCAATGGCCAGCCGATCGGCTTCCGCTTTTGCCAACCCACGGGCTTTCTCGAAGCGCCAGGCGGCGTCAACTTTGGACTTAGCCTGCTCAAACGACACGGAGCGCGGGTCACGGTCTTCGGTGCGCCAGTGCATGTACGTAACGGGCTGGCCCTTGAGCTGAAGCACATGAAACAACGCCGGCTTGTCGCGTGTGACGCCATCGGCCAGTTCCCCGGCAAACGCTTCACCCGTCGGATCCTTTTTGCCTGTCTTTAGAAAAGCCGTCTTGATTTCCGCCACGCCGGGGTCGTCGGTCAGGACGAAGCGGTCCACAGCTTCGGCCGTACCGCCCCGACGCAGTTGCCGGCTGTGTATGAATTCGTTGATAAATGCTTCGACATTGTTGCGATCCTGTTCCTTGGTTCGCTTGGCGAGTTCGGTCGCAAACCACTCGCGATCCGATGTCATAAGTCCTTCGATGAGCCGTTCGCGTTGTCGCCCGGCCAACATGCCTTTGATTACCGCTTCAGTCGGCGGCGGCGGAATCAACTCGCTGGTAATGGCGTGGAATCCCAGCGGTGCCGGTTCCAACGCAGCGCCCAATATTAATGATGCGCCAACGCGCGCCCGGTCGCGGAACTCCCGCACGATCACTCGGCTTTCTAACGCCAGCGGTGCGGTTAACGGCCCGGCGTCGGTCGCCCCATTGGCGACGGCGGACCCGACAAGAATGGCGATGTTCTCCGGGCGAAGTACGCTGCTATCGTGTACGCCCGACCGCATACCAAACGCATCGCGATCAAACCACGATGGCAGAGCGTTGACGTATTCGCGGTAGAGTCGTTCGTGATCCAAGTCCACAATGGCTTGCCGGGCGGCCAGCACATTACTGAAGCCGAACGCCGGGCCGCCGTCGCCGGTGATTGCCGGAGTACCAAATTGGCCAAGCGCCGAGAACACCGGGGCAAGTTCGCTGACCTTGGCATAAAACGGAGCATCGCCGGGAATCGCCAGCCAATCAATTTTGACCTTGCGCGTCTCTTTGAAGCCCGGCCGCTCGAAACGCGGGTCGTATTCATCGTTCTTGTGCCTATCGAATAGTTCCTTCAACTGGGCGTCGGTTGGCTCTTCAGTAACTTTGTCCACGAACTTGGCGACCGGCACCTCAATGAGGCCGACTTTGATCGTCGTGCGCACGTCCTTGTACCAATCGAACAATTCATCCGGTGTGGCTGCATCGGGCGATGCCGCACCACCGAGAAGCGTTCGCTTGGCGGCACGCACGCGGAACTCATCCACCAGCGAGTTGTTCAACATGTCCAACGAGTAGCCGCGAATCTTCTCCGCGAGAAACTTGTTGATGTAATTATTGGTCTCACCGGAAAACACCTGACCCATCGTTTCATTGGCAACAGCGTTTTTCACGTCCTCAGGCTGCATGCTGATGCCGAGCTTGTCGGCCTGTTTCTTCCACAGCATGAAGTCCAACGCGTCCTCGGTCTTGTCGAGGTTCGCCGTAAAATAGCTATCCCGACCTTGAACTCGGATCTTCTGCAAGCGGAGATGTTCGCGTTCCACCAATGCCATCAGCAAGCCGGCGTTTCGCATTTGCTCGTCTTTGTTCGGTGCAGCGCCAAGGTTGAGGGTAAACTGCACCTGCCGCAATTCCTGATGCAGGTTGCTGATGAAGACGATCAACTGATCGGCCGGGTACTGGCCACGAAGGAACTGGTACATCGAAAAGTTGTCGAGCGCCTTTTGCAGGGCCGGCTCGCATTTGTCGCGTTCACGCCGAACTTTGTCAAAGACTTCACGGCCCGCTTGCTCGCTCACGATCAGCATGTAAGTGTCGGCGAGCTTGCGATGTTGCATCACGTTGGCGACGACATCCTGGCCAATGTTCTTGCCGTCGATGGTGGCGGCCACTTCATCTTTTCCACCGCGGCCACGGGAAAACCAATCGGTGAATTGGTGCAGAAGATCGGTTCCGCCGACGCCGCTGGAGAGGACAAACAGCACCATGCACACGATCGCCATGGTGGCAAAGATGGCTTTTTGGTAACGTCGAAAAGAGACAAAAGGATTGAAAGCCATTACCAGTCCTCGACTTAGGGCGACAATTCACATTCCGCAGACTTGACTTTGGACAAGCCCGTATAGTATGGGTGTTTAATGTCACCCACTTTCCGC
>JANLTA010000946.1:0-7262 GCA_031362705.1 Gemmataceae bacterium
CGCCACGAGTTCGGCAACGACGCTGTCGGCCAGGTCATCAATGTCACGCTTAATGTCGCCAAGAATTTCTGGGTGCAATCGGATCAGCTCGCTAACCCGTCGCGCCGGCTTGGCAAACTTGAGTCGCTTTCTCGCATCGGCGGCCTTGCGTTCCGCCAACTCTTGAGCGCGACGTTTCGCCGGCTCCGCAGCTTTGCAGCCGGGGCACAAATCGCTCGCGTATGCTGGGGCTATTCCACACACATCAGGATTGTGCTGGGGTGGAGTTGATTGGGCGCGCGGCCTGTGATATGACATCCCTTGTACATCCCTTGCCGCGCGACTTTATCCCCCGATGAGTCGTTGCGGCGTTTTTCATTTCCCCGTTTGCCCCAGTTACTTACGCTCCCGCCGCTTGCAACTTCTTAGTGGCGGTCGCCGTTGCTCGCTGTCGCTGGCCGGACGTGCGAATCGATGACATCGGGCTGGCGTTTGGTCGCTCGGAAATTGCGTCGAAAAATCTCGCTATGGCTTCGTGGGACGTGATAACAAAATGCCCGAGCCTGGCCGTCGCGAGAGTTATGGTTTCGCCATTAGACAGGCGGCGTCCCTTGTTTGCCCACCTGAACAAAGTCGCCCGATGGAGCCGATGGCCGCTGGGCGTCAATGGGCAAACTTCTGCAGCCCGAGCCAAGGCAATTGTGGTTTCGCTTAAGATCTGCGATGCGGCCATTACTCTTCCTCGTCGTGACGTGTTGCGACAGGAAGCAGTCTAAACGCACACCACGCTCATTGAAAGAGCCTGTAGCTACTCGTCACGGATGAGCGATACTTAGTGTGACGATGTGCGATCACCCGGTTTCCGCTGCGACCTTCAGCGCGATGGACGCATTGCGTTCCGCATAGATCTCCGTGGTGCTGACCCGAGCGTGCCCGAGAACGTGCTGAGCGGCTTCCAGGCCGTGAGATTTCCTGACTTCAGTCGCTCGGGCGTGCCGCAACTGGTTCGGTGACCAGACCGGTACGTTGGCCTTCGCCGCGGCTTTGTTGATGGCCTTGCGGTAACTCTGTGTCGTGTACCGTTCACCAGGCTGGCGCTTGGGATGTCGTTTGCGTCGTCGTCGTTGTGATGGCTGGACTAGTGTTGCGCGATTGGCCCGCAAGCCTTGCCGCCATTCGGCGAGCGCCCGGCACGGGGAGAATAGGTAGGCCATCGTTTCGGTGACTAGAAAGCGTCTGACGATGGCTTGTGCCTTCGGCCCGAGGGCAACCACGCGATCCTTCCCCCGCCATTTGGTTTTGTGAGTGTGCGGACGATACAAAAAAATCGGTCCACTCACGTCGATGTCGCACCCACGCATCCGACAGACTTCGCCGGGCCGCATACCCGTGAGGCGTTGCAATTCGACCATCGCGGCCACGGGCGGCAACAGGAAAGGCAGCGTGGCCGTCACGTAGGCATCGGGCACCGGGCCGATCGGCTCGGCTTCGGGCGCGGCCGACTTATGGCGCTGCAGCCCGTCAACAGTCTTGAGGGATTGGTACACCGCCGGCGGCAACAACTCTTCGGACGTTGCCCAGCGGAACGCCCGCACGATTCGGCCGCACCTTTGGTTGACGACGCCACGACATACACCGGAATCGATGATCCGTTGGCGGACGGCTTTCAGGCTGCGTGGTCCAAAGTCGATGGCGACCGTCTCGCCATACATTTCGCGGGTGACCTTGATCACCCTCTTGATTTCGGCGACCTCTTGCGAATCGGCCCCGTGCTGAGCCTCGGCATGGCCGAGGTACGCCACCAGGACTTCAGCGACCGAAAGGCCGGCCGTCGATACTGGCCGGGACCGACTGACCTGCCATTCGGCAATGACGCGAGCGTACTCCGACTTGCTTGCATCGGTGCCAAATGCCCCGAGGTACACATCACGGCGACGCCCTGAATGATCGCTGAGCGTAACGACCGCTTGCCCACTTGCACGATGCTGACGGTACTTTGGAACGAGTGATTTCGGACGTGCCATGCGCGGCCCTCGGCAGGGTTATGCGGTAACTACCGCAGAAACCCCGAAGATTGCGACCGCGCTTCCGACCGTCGGAAGGTAAGCTAATTAGCTTCGGTGACGTGACTTAAGTATCAGTGGACCTGATCGGGATTGAACCGACGACCTCTTGAATGCCATTCAAGCGCTCTCCCAGCTGAGCTACAGGCCCGCGTACAATAAAGTACCGGCCCGTGGTGCGGTTGTCAACCATGGGCCGGGTACATGGGCAAGGACTCATTGGGTGATCCATGGGTTCGCAGCCGGGCTGATCACGAGCCAAGTGGGACCCAATCATCGATGTCGCCCCAAGTGTCTTCCGCGTCGCCGACCGGCGGTCCCACCTCGTCATCATCGGTCGTGTCGCCTGACCCGCCGGTCGGGCCACTCGGGTCGCTGAGGCTGTAGCCGCGCACCGAAAAGGCCAGGTCCGGCAGCAATGCCCCAGCCCTTCGCGACTTGCCGACGACAAACATCGTGTAGTCGCCTGGAGCCAGGAACACGTTGGCCGACGCGGAACTGCCGGCGATCGAACTAAATTGCAAGACTCTATTGCCGTCCGCATCTTTGATGACGACGACCGCGCCGAAGTCATTCGTCGGATTCGCGGAACTTGCCGTTAACACAAAGTGCTTCACGGCACCGAACCTGACCGTGAAGGATTGCGCCGACCTTGAATCGGCTTGCGTCAGTGTACCACCGATGTATTCGATCATCGAGGTGGCGGCGATGTTGAAGCTCGCATCCAGGTGATAGTCACCCGCGACGGCCGTGCCAAGAGAATTGGCCGCGGCCATCAGGTACACATCTTGCCCGGCAGCGACGTGTGCCTGAAGCGAGTACAGCCCGTCGGAGTTGCGCACCACATTGAATGGCACGGCCGCTCCGGTCGAGTCGCGCACGGTCAATGTCGGACGAATACCTTCGACCATGGCGCCAATCGAAGCCGTGAGCAGCGGTGAGACACCCGCGTTACCCGGTACGGCGATCTTGTAGACATCCATGTCGGATGCGTCGACGAAGACCGCGCCGATGCCATACGTACCCGGGAGAGCCGAGTTACCGGCCAGCACGTGAGCCGTTGCCATCACGTCGTCGGTGTGATTGTCGTTGAGCACTGACGAGGTGGCTGATCCGCCACTGGACTGGGGTAGCCCATACAGGTTTACCAGATGTGTGGTATCTTCAGCGATGATGCCCGCGCGAACACCCTGATACCACTCGAACATTGGCGAGCCAATGTTGGCGCTGTTGCCGATGCCCAGTGCATGACCGGTTTCCTGCAACATGAATGTATACAAGTCATACTGACCAGACCCGCCACCGATGGTGATCGGTTGGGCGGTATTGATAATGATGTCGCCCGCGCGCGTACCGTTTCCGGGTCCGGGAGGAACGGTGATCGCAAGGACATCCGACGACAATGGTCGGCCGGAGACGCGGATGTCGCCAAACCGCGAATCGTGTTGAGGCCGGCCGGCGACGCCAATTGCCACTCCGCTGTCACTGACTTGGCCTACGGTGACATCGGCAGCGGCCGACCAGGCCTGCACCGCGCGAAAAACTTCGCCTTGCCAAGCCGTATTGGCGACGCCCCCGGCCGCGAAATACGCTGAAAGGTTGCTGGTAACACCCTCGACGAGCGTACCGTCCGGCACGAAACTCAGCGAGATCTGATGGTTGGCCCAGGGGATGCCGAACTGAGCTGGCACATCGCGCCGCTCCAAAGCAAGACAATGGAGCTGAGTAGATCGAGACATGATGGTCCTTTCGTTTTTGGACCTCCATGTCGTGTGAGCGCAGCCATGCGAATGGCGGCGCGGCGAGCAGTTTGCCGCGTTGATGCAACGCAAGAAGTGTCGGAAAAGCCGACAGCCTGTGTCGGAATAACCGACACTTTGCGCCCAAATTAGTCCGTTTTCTGGCTGGAAGCACCGACGGTCGCCATCAATGCCCCCGTTATCCAAATATCGTGCCGAAGGTCAACCGGAAGTGCTGGAGATGTGACTAACGGCTCAATGTCAATCGATAGACTTTAACGTCGCGGCAAGGTCGGCAAGCTTCCGATACTCAGGTCGTTCGCGCAGTTTTTTCAGGTCGGGGTCATTATCGAGGTCATTCACAATGGACCGCTGCCGCGTGATCGCTTCCGCGATCAGCTTCACGGCTTGCTTCACGTGATTGGGGCGTTCCACCGTGAGCGCGTAAACGCATCCGACTTGATATTGAACCCGGGGGATCTGACTCAGCGCCAAGCACTTTGTCGCGTCACGCAATGCATCGTCGATTCGGCCGACCCGCGCGAGTAGTACCGCGCGTCCCGCCAGTCCCTTCACTGAATTGGAATAGCGCGACAACAGTCGATCCAGGACTTCAACGGCTTCGGCATGTTTCGTTTCGCCCATAAGGTCCAACACCTCCGCTTGATTGAGCAGTGCGTTGATCATCATCGGACTCATGGCCTCAGCCTGTCGGAAGTCAGCCAAGGCACCTTCGAAGTCTTCAGCGGCCAACCGTGCCCGGCCACGCGAGTTGAAATCCATGGCCGTCCGGGCCGTTGCGTTGATGACTGCGAGGCAATCCGCGTCGGACTTTGCTTTGCCTTTTCTCGTCGGATGGCGCAACTCGGACCTGGCCCACAACGCTCGCAGCCGGAGTTCATCGCCGGCAATCAACGGCATGAGAATCTCTTCCGCCTTTTCTTTCTGTTTCAAGCGAATATGGACCTTGGCGATCTGAAAATCGATTTCGGGCTGTGTGCGACACAAGGCGCGCGCTTCCTCAAAGTCGCGCAACGCCACTTGGTTGAGTCCCATGCGGAAGTTCGCCCACCCGCGATTGGCCCAGGCCGCATAGTTGTTCGGATTCAGTCCGATGCACATGGTGTAACTGTCCACTGCTTCCGCATCGCGGTGCAACTGATACTGGCAATTGCCCAGCACCAGCCAAGCGCCGATATGCTGCGGATCGGCGTTGGTGAGACCTTCCATCGCCGTCATACTCGCCGCAATTTGATCTACACGATACAGATTCACGGCCGACAGATATCGATCCAACGTCGTCGTGATCTTGGCGTTGTTGGCCGCCGCGGCCGCGGCGGCTCCGCCTTCGTCGCCAGCCAACTTTAACACTTGCTCGCGCTGCACCCACCAGTAGTTCGGGCGGTCATCGGTAGGGAACAAGCTGACTTGCACATCGCTTAACTTCAATAGTTCCTGCACGTGGTTGGGGTCTGGACTGGCGTTGACGCTGCTCAACTCGGCCAATGTGAGAAGCCCCAACAACTCGCCGAGCCGCGTGCGCAGGCGGCCTTCATCGTCCGGACTGAGCGGTGCCACCAATGAGCCGTTCCGCCAATCCATCCGTTCGGGCAGTTCATATTGTGCCAGCGCTTGTCGAACTTCATTCAAGACCGGCGTACGAAACTCCCCTTCCGGTGCGGGAACGAGGTCGTGACGAAGCTGATCCGTACTTTTGAGGAACAAGCGGAGGTGGGCTTCGGCATCTCGTTGCGCCAACTGAGTGGCGTTTTGATTGGATTGATTCCAGTAATGAAACAGGCCGAACCCGAGTCCGAATATGATTATGGCGGCGACACCGGCCAAGCCGCCCAGCGTGGTCGCCCGGTGATGACGCCGCCGCCATTTGGCAAGGCGCTCTTTCGGGGATGGCTCCGCGGCATGGCGCAACGGCAAATTAGCCAGTTGACAATCGAGGTCTTCCTGCAACGTCCGGGCCGTGGCATAGCGATCATCCCGATCAAATGCCAGGCACTTGTTGACGATGGCGTTGATTGCCGGCGTGACGGCCTCATTGATCGTCGTGAGCGCTGTCGGTCCATCCTTCCGCTCGTCGAGCATCTTGCCGATCGTTTCCGGGCTGGAACCAACATAGCGACGGAATGCCGCCCGGCCCGCCAACATTTCATAAAGGATCAGACCCAGCGAATACACATCGGCCCGTCCGTCGAGTTGCACCGGTTGCGCGTCGAGATAAGCCCGCAATTGCTCGGGAGCCATGTACGGCACCGTGCCACCCCGGGCCGGTGTGATGCTGCGACAGTCGGTGGACAAGTTGAAATCGAGAAGCATCGGCCGACCGTCGTCGGCCAGCAGAACGTTAGCAGGTTTGACATCGCGATGGACAATCCCGCGATCATGCGCGTGAGCCAGGCCGTCGGCAAGCCGGCCACCGAGCCACAAGATGGCGTTCACAAACGAAAAGCCGCTGAGCAGTTCGAAATTGGGTAATGCGCCGGGTGCCAGGTTCGGCAGCGGCACAGGCAGGGCAATGTCGAAATGGCTCGGACTGCTCGAATCTTGATTCAATCGCGGTAGTTCGCCCGCCTGCGTGGACGCCCGCCGACATTCCAGCGTACTCACGAAGTGCTTGCCCGAGGTCGGAATGCTATGCGAAGATTCCAGTTCACGGCACACATCGGCCAGCGTCGTCGAACCGAAATACGGCATGCACAGCGCGCGAAGATCGCAGTCGCCATGCGTCGAGTAGATCGGCATGATGTTGGTGTGCTGCAACTGCGCAAGCGTTTGCGATTCGTCGAAGAACTCCAAGGTCACCTTGAGGGCGACCAAACGGTCGGCCATGGCGGTCTGATGCGCAAGGTACACACGGCCAAACGACCCGCGGCCCAACTCGGCGATAATGGCGAAGCCTTCGAACTTTTCGCCGATCCGCGGCATGACGCGCTCATTGGGTAACGGCGCATCCGGTTCGTCGCCCAATCGGCGCACGGTGGGCTGTGATGAAGTCGGGAGAGATCTGTCGGCCGGTGCGGCGACAAAACGACGTGGTTTAAGGGGAGTGGCTATGTCCATGACGAACTCGCTGAAATGGTCCAAGGAGGACCAACTGCGACGCAGCATTAATATTTCGGGTGCGGAGCAGTACTCAATATACGCTGAAACCACTAGGAAAAGGAATAACAGTTGCCAGATTTTACAGCCGCCGGCCGGATGGTTCGGGCCTCTTCCATCGGGGTGGCCGCCGGTGTATGATAGCGGAGTTCGCGGAGCCGGGTCGGTCTGGTGCCGGGCTGCTTCCGCTGGAGATCGTGCCATGACCTCGCAGCCGCCGCGCCGCCGTCGCCTTGAAGTCGAAGACATCGGCGACATCACCGTCGTCAATTTCCTCGACAAGAAGATCCTCGACGACCAGAACATTCAGATGATCGGCGAGCAATTGATGAGCCTCGTCGAGGAACTCGGTCGGCAAAAGATTCTG
>JANLTA010000961.1:0-3076 GCA_031362705.1 Gemmataceae bacterium
CACGATTGCGAAGCTCAATTCGATAACCTTGGGCTGCCACGGAAAGCCGAGAAATGTCGTTTTCGGCTTCGATTACTCGGGCTCGAGGGATACCACTGCCGCCGGCAAGCAGTCGTTCCCGTTGGGCCTCAGCGAGCTTGATGTTTTGGCTCGTCTTGAATAATTCCGTCTGCGTTTGTTGCAGCGACTCACTCGCCAGCTTAAGGACAAACAACTTGTCGCCGGGCCGAACCATATCTCCGGGAACATGGAATAGTTGACTCACGGTTCCGGTTGCCGGCGCTACAACTTCGCGATCGCTAAAACCTGGTCGGTCCACGATCATCCCTTGAATGGTCGTCGTTTTCCAAAAAACGCTGGATTGCAATGGCTTAGCGGATAGGCCTAAATTCTGCTGGGCCTTTTCCCCGACGATGACCTTATCGGACTGTATGTCGGCTGCCTCCGAGGGCGGAACCGACGGCTCCTTATCGAGGGACGCCGGTGATCGCCAATTCAAGTAGGTCCACCAAGCACCACCTGCCAACGCGACCAATGCGCAGCCAATAAGAATAAATTGCACGGCTCGACGAACCATAACGCACCTAAAGGAAATGACTCTCAGCGAAAGAAAGTCAGCGATTTCAACCACTGACTTGGTACGAGGGCTACCGACTCGAATCGCCCCAACGTTCAGGCGAAACAGAATCGCATCGCGGCGTCTAGATACGGAGCGCGCGCAGTGCTAGATAGAGAGGGCACCGTGGCATTTGCTCGCGGGGCCAAATGAGCGACGTACCATGCAAAGCGATCCGATTGTCGATTACCGGCACGCCATCCCCGGACCAACCGATCGATGGCATAGTCAGGAGTCTGCAATTGTCCGATCCACGCGCTGGCGTGATCGATCTGGCGGCTGGCAAATAGACGGCGTTCGCGTCGTGGTCTGCGACATCGCTGCGACCACATTCATGCCTGGAGACATCAAGTTCGGCAGCTGGTACGGCGTGATAGTGGGTGTGAATTGACCCCTGGTCGTGATGGTCGTGCCCATGGTTATGCGGCGCCCCATGAGCTGCCGCGAGATGAACATGCGGCGTGGCGTCATCATCTGGACGATGTTTTAGTGCGTGCGAGTGCGGCATCGCTGCCCACTGGGTAACGAGGAATCCCGCTAGCACACACGTTGAAACCAGTTGCCTATACATGCATAACTCATTACCTGCCGTTTTCCCATTCTAGATTGTCGGTCAAAGCATGACAATGCCGTGAGGGGTTATGACAATTTTAGGGGTGTATACGCCGCTTTTCATGATGGACAGACTTGCGAACATACGTCAAAGGACAGGAACAGCATTTCTAAGAGGGACTGAGTGCTTGGCAAACTGGAAATGCCCGGCAGGCAACAACTCAGTTTAAGGATGAGCCACGAAGGCCCACTTAGAATTAATGGGACAGGCCCTGGGAAGTATTTTTAGGTGGCGCCATTCGCCTAGCGATCGACGTCAAAAGTTTACAAACTATTGTGCCCATTCCCGCTACAGCGGGTATTTAGTCAATCCTCATTCGACTCTATTCGAGCCATAAGGTCCAATGCCCATAGGGCCGAGTTAAGATCTCGCTGGGTGACGTTGAGACGAGACTGCCGTCAAATTGAATCGCTTGCAGTGCGTAGCCTCCGGCTTGGATTTCATCAAGGAGTGTCGATGCATCAGTAGGATCACGCGGCACATGCAGTTCCAAGACAATGACAGCGTCTGGAAATCGCCTCCTCGTTTCCCGAATCCCGTCCCAAATAAGAGATTCCGCGCCTTCGGCATCGATCTTAATGAGGTCCAGTCTCTGCCAGTCGGCGCACAAACGGTCGATTGTAACGGTGGGTAATGGGATCGTTTCCGATCGATGCGCATTCGGCGACAGAAGAAATGAATGATTCGCAGAGCACCGCTCTGCGTTGATCCGAGTGAAAAATAATGGAAACGCCAAGGAATTTCCTGCCATGGATTGCGGCCGGGGTCATCATGGGCATCGGATTAGGCGGGTTTGTCGATGGGATTCTGCTTCACCAGATTCTGCAATGGCACGGAATGGTCTCGCATTACTACCCGAAGACCAGCCTGTCTCCCGATGTGGTGGTGCGGAATCTGCAAATCAACATGTTTTGGGATGGGCTGCTCCATAACGCAAAGAAAACGCTCATTGACGATCATCTTGACCCTTGTCTCGACGAATCCGTTCGTGGCCAAGGGTTGCTTCTCGAAAGGTGCTCGAAGAGTTATAAGACAACACCAAGTACCTATGACGACTTAAGGCGACCTCGTTTATTTCGCGTTAATCAAAGTCGCATACATGTATCGAGATAACTGCAATCTGTAGACCACACAACGATGAATGCACCATTAGCCAACTCGCAACAAGCGTCGAAGCATCTTGATACAGGCGCTCCTAGCCTGGCCGATCTGATGACGCGAGAGCGTTGGATTGAAGTCGGTCGCATTGTACTCACGGGACTCGTTGCGGTGCTCTATTGGCAACAGTTGGTGCCGTTGCAAGTTCTATGGGTGGCGGTCGCCATCGGCTTGTATCCACTCGTAAAGACCGGCATTCTCGACTTCATCCACGAGCGCAAGATCGGCACGGAGATTTTCGTAACGGTTGCTACGCTCATCGCGGTGTTCGGTGGAGAGACGGTCGCTGGCGCCGTGCTGATGGTAATCATTCTGATTGCCGAGTTCATCGCGGAATTGAATACCGACCGCGCCCGTGCCTCCATCAAGGCGTTGATCGGTTCGGTGCCGCAGGTTGCCATCGTTCGTGGTGCCGATGGCGAGCGAAGCGTGCCACTCGCTGAGTTGCAGGTAGGCGACGTTGTCCTGGTGCGTACCGGAGAAAAAATACCCGTCGATGGGAAAGTTGTCGGTGGCGCGGCATCGGTCAACGAAGCTCCCATCACCGGCGAAAGCCTGCCGAAAGAAAAAACTGCAGGTGCGGCCGTTTTAGCCCGAACGCTTGTCGAAGCGGGTGCTCTGGATAATTTGACCCAGAAACTCAGCCACCATACCACCCTTGCGCGGGTGCACGCAAAAGTCGAACGGGC
>JANLTA010000974.1:0-14006 GCA_031362705.1 Gemmataceae bacterium
ATCGCGGCCATCCGGATGCAGGATGATCGGCACTTCGCTCATCTTCAAGTCGTTAAGGCATGCCTTCACAACCATCTCGCTGGCGAACTCCAAGCCGGGAGCGGACAAGTCGAGCTTGTGGTATGCGTCTTTGCGGAAGCCACGCAGGCCGCATTGGGCATCGCCGATGGGGCTGCGAAAGAACAGGTTGAGAATTCCGGTGAGGAACGGATTGCCAAAGTACTTGTGCAGCGCGGGCATCGCGCCGGGACGGATACCGCCGCGGAAGCGGTTGCCCATCACAATGTCGTCGCCTTTGCGCAATTGTTCGATAAACGGTTCGAGCTTGCCGAAGTCGTAAGAGTCGTCGGCATCGCCCATGATGACGAACTCGCCGCGCGCTGATTCAATGCCGGCCTGCAGTGCGCTGCCGTAGCCGCGCCGCGGAACATTGATGACGCGGGCACCGTGTTCGCGGGCAATGGCTTGAGACCCGTCCGTGCTACCGTTGTCGGCGACGATGACTTCGCCAATCACGCCCATGATGCGAAAGGCCTTCATCGCCTTGATGACGCACCGGCCCACAGTCCGGGCCTCGTTGAGGCAGGGCATGACGACCGATACTTCGACCGGATCGGCATCTGTATTTGGAGCAATGCGGGGAGCGGCCAAAGTTGCTTGCATAAAGGCAGTCCCAAGGTGCGCAGGGAGATCTGCCGAACTATAGGTCGGGAAACCGGGGCGTGCAAATCGGCCTGAATTTACGGCACTTGTTGCGAGAATGGAGCCGAAATCACAGCCCGGCACCGATGTGAGTGCCGTTGACGATTTCCAAGCGGATACGGTAAACCAGTGCATGGATTCGACTTCCGCCGATCCCGCTATGGCCGACTATTTGCGCTTCCACGCGCCTCGCTTTGATTACTTGTTGCAAGTCCTCACGGGTCGTTTGCAACCCGGCCAGCGCGTCCTCGACATCGGCTGGTCGCAATTATCGAATCGAATTCACCAGGAGTTTGGGGTTGTCGTTGATGCATTGGGCTTCGATGCCGACGGGCCGATTCCGACAGGACGTTACTATCACTTCAATCTCAACCATTGCCAATCAGCCGCGCAATGGCGGAGCGATCTTCCGACTTATGATGCAATCGTGTTCGCCGAGGTGCTGGAGCATCTGCATACGTCGCCGGCGCTGGTTTTGCAATTTCTGACGACGCTGTTGAAGCCGAGTGGCCTGCTTGTGATCCAGACGCCGAATGCTGTGGCGTTGTCACGGCGCATCAAGATGATGCTTGGCCGCAATCCGTTTGAGTTGATCCGCGACGACGCCAGCAACCCCGGCCACTTCCGTGAGTACACGGCCAGCGAATTGCAGGCTTATGGCAAGAGTGTGGGATTAGACTTGGAACAAATGGCGACCCGCAGTTACTTTGATTTTCGCTATTCGCGGCATGGCAGCACGACGCGGCTGGCACGCACTCTTGGTGCGATTAAAAATGTGGTATATCCGTGTTTGCCGCCAACATTGCGTCCTGGACTAACTGCCCTTTTTCGACGGCCCCAATTAGCGTCTCGCGCGGCCTGACAATCATCGGTGGATCAACACTAATCGCAGTATCACCGCCAGCGCCGCGGTGATAACATTAGCGCCCCAGATACCGATCGACGCCGGGACGGCACCATCCTTCACAAGGTTCGTGCCGCACAACAAGAGTGGATAGTAAACGAAGAGCGTCGGCAGGAAACACGTTACGAAGGCGCTGAGGTAGTCGGCCTTGCCGAACCACATGCCGACCGGTGCTCCGACCAACACGAAGCACAGGCATCCCAAGGCAATCGCCGGCCGCTGATGCCATTCGGCATCGATGCTGCGCACGTCACGTTGTCGTGACTTGATGGTGTTCGCACGGTAACGTTTTAGGTCCGCCTTGTGGTCGTCGGGCAGGATATTCTCATCCGCAGGCGGTACATCCATTTCGCGCAGCAACTGCACGATCTCGACTTCAATCTCGCCGCGGCGCGTCATCAGTTCCGGCCAGGTCATGTCGCTGGCACGGTTGGGGAACTCGGCACCCAGCATATCGTCTTTGAGCGGCACATCGTAAGTCTGATGGCCGATGACGCCGCCGCCGCCGCGGTTGTTTTCGCCGATGACCACGCAGTTCGGCATCTCAACTTTTATGGTGCGCGTCGGTGCATCGTAGTGAATCTCAGCCTCGCGCGCCCGGGCCACCACGGTGTAGTAGCCACGATCGTCACGTTGCTTCAACACGACATCAATGAGGTGTTTTCCCTGCACCTCACGCACCCACATTGAAAATGCAACCTTCGGATGCCGCAAACACCCGTTGCGTTTGAGCAACGTATACAACAGGTCTTCGACATCGCCGACCACCGTTGTTCGAAGCACACGGTGGGTGATTGGAATGTACTTGTAATAAAGCCCTGCAGTACCGATAGCGGTGACGAGTCCCAGCACGATGCTCGGCGTGAGAATCTTGCCAACCCGGCCGCCTGCCGAATTTACCGCGAGTATCTCATTGTCGGCCGACAGACGCCCATACACGATGCACGTCGCAAACAAGGCCGTGGCCGGCAGCGTGTACGGCAGCGTATTCGGAATCAGCAGCGGTATCACCGATATGATCTGCGACGGCGCCAACCCGCGCTGCGTGGCCTCGGCGACCAGCCCGGCAATGACAAAGAGTCCTGTTAAGCCAATCAACGACAATGAGAATACGCGCAGCAATTGTCCGAAGATCATGCGTTGTAACAAGGTGCCGAACATGGGTTGCTATCCTGCTTTCTGATTCTTGCCGTCGAATCGATCCAATAGCCGCTTCACCGGTTCGGTGATAAACGGCACCGGTTCGGGCGCAAACTTCGGTTCCGTCAACGAACCGGTCATGCGTATCTTGAGAATCTGCTGGCTGAGCCACGGCGGCAAATCACGCCAAGCAACCGGCAACACCTGGACGATCCGTGCCCACACGGCTGTAAATTCCAGGTCCACTCCCGTGCCGTCGAGATTCAGTGCGCCATGCCCATCGAGACTGACCGCGCTGCCAAGCAAGTCCAGCTTTTCAACTTTGAGGCGTCGACCCTCGATCTTGAATGCCGCATGGGCTTCATCGAACGCCGCACCATCCGGGATGCGAAGGCTGATCGCCTTGATGAGTTCAAGAGCCAACGGTAAATCATAAAGCTTGCCATTGGCGACAGCAAAGCTGCCGCGACCGGTGAGTTCATCCAGGCCGGTACCGTGGCCGCTGATATAGAGTTGCGCGGTGCCACGTCCTTCGAGTCGCCCGCCGACGCCGTTCTTGGCGCCAAACTCTTCCAGGCGAATGCCGATGGCTTTGAGATCAGCCGTGTAATCGAGGCCGCCACCGAAAGCGACACGCGCTTCGCCGGCCAATGTGCCATCGAACAGCCGACCGTTGATACCGCGCACCTGCAATACATCCGGCGTTTCTGAATCAACAGCGAATTGGCAATGCAGTCGTTGAATCGGCTGACGCAACACCGTGGCGCTTTCGAGAATTGAATGGCCAGTGAACCAGTCGATGCGGTTGCCCTTGGCCGCGCCGCGAAACGCAACCGTGCCGGCCACATCCGACCAACCGACGCCCGCCGTCCAGCTCGCATTATTCAAAGTGGCCGACCCATCCCAATACAACGTCGGCGGCCCCGGCGGGCCGGGAATCACCGGTGGATCATGCAGCACCAGTCGCTTCAGGTCCACGTTGTATTCACCAGTGGGTCGCAATGTGGCCGTGGCCTTGTGCCAACCCGATGGCAGCGCACGCAGCAAGTCCGCATCCGGCGTCAACGGCCCTGCCTTCAGATCGCGCACATCGACCCAAAGTCCCTGACCGGTGCGGATCTCGCCGCCACCAATGCGCAATCGTGAGGCACCATGTCGGCCAGTGCATTCGCCGAGTTGCACATGCCCTTCCGTCGCATGAACTTTGGCCGTGACATCCGTCAATGGATACGGGAAAAACGCGGGTGTCACCGAGGCTCCGCGAACGGCCATGGCAACCACCGGTTCCTTGGTTCCATCGCCACGATCAGTGAGTGTTACTCGTGAAGAAAAGTCGAATGTGCCCTGCGGTGCAAGCATGTCCCACGTCGTACCCAGGCGATATTTGACCAGCGCGTTCTTGATCGCATCGTTAAGCGGCACGCCGACGCCCGTCATATCAATCGTCAGGCATTGACCGGTTGGCACCGCCGTATTCCATGCTGAAATCGTGACGGCCCCGCGCCCGTGTTTGCCGGTTGCCTTTCGCAGCACCCAGTAATCACCGCGATTGGGGTCTTCAGCCATGCCAGGGCCAAGATGGATTTCCAACTCGGCGGCGACATGATCGAGCGGTACGGGAAAGCCGTCGTAACACGCCGCGCCATCATGACATCGGATGTGAAATTGATCATGTCCCAGCGGCTGACCTTCGCCTCGATGGATGCGGGCGATGATGTCGCAATTGCCGCGAAAGTGGAACGAACGCGCTAACGGCTGAAAGCGCGCCGGTAACGCACCGATCAGATCTTCATCGACAGGCACATCTTTCGCTGGTGCATCCCCGGCACCCGTGATCCAAAGATCGACGGCCGGATACGGCTCCACTCCGCCGATCGTACCGCGAACCGTTGCCCGCGAGCCGCCGTTGACTTCGGCCGAAAGGTCCACCACATGCCGCGTCGGCTCGCCATTGACAAAGTCGGTCACGACCTTGCCGCCGATTCGCCGCATCGGATAGGGAAACTTGTGGTACCGTGCTGCCATGTCTTCAGGCCGCAACTCCAGCCGACAATCCGATCCACCGGATGTTCGCTTGGCATATTGAAACACGACACTCAATTGCCCCACCGGTGCAAATCGCTGATGAAACCGTTTCGCCGACTCCGGCAACCGCGCGAACAACTCCGGTGTAATCAGCACATGTTCCGCCGACACAGCAAGCGACTCCACCGCGTCAAACGGTTGTTCGCAGGGCAATCGCGTCACCATTGTCGCATGGACTGGTGCGCCGGCCGCCTTGGCGTGAGCTTCCTCAATCGACAATTGGCCATCGCGGAACCGCGCTCGCAATTCAATGGCATCAAGATCGAGCGGCAGATCACGCAAGCCAAGCCGGCCGCGTGTCACGGTCAGTCGCCAATCGGTTTTCCAGCCCGGCCCCTCGTCAGGCCGGCGACTCGTTTCCAATTGCACCCGCGCCTCACCGGCCACATGGCGAACGTGTTCCATCGGCAGCGGTGCAAACCGCGCCAGCTCGGCAAACAAGTTGGCATTGATATCCAGCCCCGCCAAATCCACCGCCGCATCGACATTCCCGCGATGCCGTTGCCACGTGCCCTCGATATTGAGCCGACCCATGCGCAGTGCCGTCGCGCGACCCTCAAACTTTGCGGGGCTACCCGGCGTCTCCACCATGGATGCGCGAATGTCGCCAAGCTCACACACACTTTCGCCGCCCGCCGGCGTCGCCACTCGCAGCACCATGCTGCCACGCTCGACCACGATGATCGGCAGCGGCACATCCGGCCGCGGCGGCGGCAACAACCCGTCAAGATTCCAACTGCCGCCTTCATTTCGTGTGATCGTAAAACGCGGCCGATCCATCACCAGCCGGCGAATGCGCAGCCGACCTTCCTTCAACGCTTCACCATCATGTTCGATCCTCCCCGATGGTATCTGCAGCACCGGCGTCAGAGCCGGGTCGCCTTTGCGTGCCAACGACAAATTGGTGACCTGAATACCCCAACCCGGCCAAACTCGCGCCGAATCGATGCTAACTTCGACATTCGGAAATTGCTTTCGCAGCCCCTCCAGCACCATCCGCCGCACCGTCACCGGATCAGTCCAATAGCGCAGCGTGATCGCCCCGGCCACGGCAGACACCACCAGCAGCCCGGCCAACCCTCGGCTGATCGCTCGCGCGATCGGTCGTTCACACTTCCGTCGCCGACCCATCCATGCCTCCGCGCGCAGCCCGTCCGCCGGCCGCAAGCCGTTCGGATATACGGACTTTCGTCAATTTGGTCAATCTGAAGTGAAAGGGTGAGCTAACCCGAAATCAGGTAGTGGGTCAGGAGTGTGTTGATAATTACCGCATGACGCGATTGACCCACTGGCTGAGTATTCCGGATTTGCCTTTCCAGCGTATACGCCGAACCTTGTCGTCGATCCCGTACTCCACGCTCGCAATGCCGTCTCGCAAGTCATAATGAAGCGAGTATCCAGGCTCTTCCTCATCGCCCAAACCCAAACGAAACATATGCCCGCCGAGAATAGCACTCACTTCCTGTGTCGTCATGCCTTCGCTAATTCTATCTACGTCGCTCAAAGTTGCGGCGGGGTAAAATCGAACTATACACAAGCCCGCAAGGAACATTCCTGCAACAAAAACCCAGAATCTAACGCGTCTTGTATTCATTGAATGCCTGACCGCTCTTGGGCAGTGTCTCAATTTGAAAATGCGAGCCGACAATATGGCAGGTCCTTAGTCAGTTCGGGGCGTGCGAACCATAATGTGGCGGGCGCATCCAGATGTAGTAGCCGACGGCATTGATAGCGAGCAGGATCATAAAGATGATCAAGGCAACAAGTAAACCCTTGCCAATTATTCCCAACATTGGGCTACGCCCCTGCTTTGGATCGTCCATGTTGTCATTATATCAACATGCAAAGACGCTCACGGATGCCAGTTGACCCGAACCAACTGGCCAAGATCATCTGCGACCTGGCAACCGGACTAGCCGCGCCGGAGCCGAATCCTGGGTAGTGTCACAGTTTGAAATTTAGGCGTCAGATTTACGCAGTGCCGCTAACCGTTTTGGTAATCGGATTCCGCACCAAGGACAATAACGGATCGTCATGACGGATGAGCCGCCATCGTGGATGAGTATTCCGTAAGTCCGCGTTTTGGGCCAATACTCAACCAAACAGTCGGGGCAATCAGAACGATCGAGGTTGTCCTCACCGGTGCGATTCAACTCTCGCCGCATCGTAGCGCAGCAATGGCGCGCCTTACCTGTCATTTTCAATCTCTTGATCTTGTCTCGGAACCTTGACGAAATCAGTTTATGCAATGACACTCAAGGGTAGTGCCTCAGTTTGAAAACGAGTGCCGTCACTCTGGCAATTGCGGGTAATCGCTGCCGCTTTGGAGCCTTTCCGGTGGCGGCTTTTCACGTCGGCGGCTGACGATTGAAAAAACCACAGTTCCAGCAACCATCACAAACCACAAGGCAAAGGCAGTCAGCCAGCCAATCCACCAGTCGCTTTCGTAACTCAACTCGTGAAGCACTTTGATGGCCTCTAGCTTTCGCCCGCCGTCCCGGTCGGTAGTGTCTCAGTTTGAAAATGAGTGCCGTCATTTTGACATTTGCATGCTGCAGCCGACATAAAGTAAACCAGCAGCGAAGAATAGTTCACCGATCAACACGACTAGTGACAGTGCGATTGCGGCAAGCATCCTCCCCGCAGTGGTCCAGCCAGTCGGTAACCCTCGATAGATGTTCGTCACAATTACGGGCACGCCGAGAAAACTGCCCGCTAGAAGCACCACTAGGTCGCGTTGATTGAAACTGGGAGGGATGGTAAACGGTCGTGGCAGTTGCGGCAAGGTGACCGAGGGATGGACCATGCGACGCCATGAGATTTCCGACGCGATGTGGGCCAGGCTGGAAGGACAACTGCCGGGCCGTCGGGGCCAACACGGTGGTGTCGCCAAGGACAATCGCAACTTTCTCAACGCGGTTTGGTACGTGGCCAAGACGGGCATCCCGTGGCGTGATTTGCCGGAACGATTCGGCAAGTGGGATACGGTTTTCCATCGGTTCAATGAGTGGAGCAAGAAGGGCACCTGGCAGCGTATTTTTGTCATCGTGCAGGATCCGGATCTCGAATGGTTGATGCTCGATAGCACGGTGGTGCGTGCTCATCACCATGCGGCGGGCATGAATGGCGGCGACAATGATCAAGCCCTCGGACGTTCCCGTGGCGGCTTCGGCACCAAGATTCATCTGGGAGTCGAAGGGTTGGGGCTGGCCACACGCTACGAAAAAACAGCACGCAACTTCCTCGGCATGGTCCTGTTCGTCGCCATCAACCTGTGGCTCAAATAGTACGCCCAAGCCCACCGCCTTTGGCTAGTTTCAATCAACATGGCCTAACAATTTCAAGAGCGCGGCGTGATCGACCGGCTTGACCATGTGGCCGTCGAACCCGGCTGCTTTGGATTTACGACGATCTTCGTCTTGCCCCCAACCCGTCAGGGCCACTATGACGATGTTTTTGGCCCATGGCTGTTCTCGGATCGCCTGGCAGGCCGCGTAGCCATTCATTTTCGGCAGGCCAATATCGAGCAGAATCACGTCCGGTCTGTACGAGGCCGCCGTCTCAACAGCTGCTTTTCCATCGTAGGCTGTCTCGACGTCATTGCCCATCAGCTCTAACAGCGTCCCGAGGCTTGTTGCCGCGTCTCGATTATCGTCAACGACGAGAATGCGCCGGGCCATGGTCGGCACGTTTGAGTCGGTCGACACTTGGGGCTGTGAGGTCATCGATTGATCAGGAAGGAGGGGCAAGCGAACGACAAATTCGCTGCCCAATCCTCTTCCCTCGCTGAAAGCCGTGACCGTGCCGTCGTGCATCTCGACGAGTCGCTTCACGAGCGTCAGGCCAATGCCGAGACCACCTTGCGACCGATCGAACGACGGATCTATCTGCGTGAACATTTCAAAAACATTCGGCAGCATATCCGGCAGGATGCCGATGCCATTGTCCTTGACCGATATCACCACATCGTTGCCCGTTTGCTCGACGGTTAGCCAGATGTGACCTTTCGGCTCGGTGAATTTGCATGCATTGTTCAACAGGTTGCTCAAGATCTGAGCCAGTCGCACGGAGTCAGCGTGTAAATAGATCGGATGTTGCGGCAGGTTCAAGGTGAGTTCTTGTTCGGCATTCTTAATCTGTGGGCCACACATCTCGATCGCATGATGTATGACCGAAGCCAGTTCGACCCGCTCCTTCCGAAGTTGCACCTTGTCGCGAGTGATGCGGCTGATGTCCAACAGGTCATCGACCAATCGCACCATTTGCTCCATCTGCCGTTCCATCATCGCACGACCCTGTTCGATGAGATCGATGCTTCCATTGGCACGCTTCAATATCTCCAATGAATTCCGAATGGGAGCAAGGGGGTTTCGCAGTTCGTGCGCCAGCGTCGCCAGAAATTCATCCTTGCGACGATCGGCTTCTTTTAGCTCTGTCATCAAACTGTAAATGCGATTTTCCGCTTCTTTCCTGCCCGTGACGTCTCTGGCTGTTTTGGAAACGCCAACAAGCTGGTCATTGTCATCTTTAATCGGCGAGATCGTGAGCGCCACATCGATGGGCGTACCGTCCCGCCGCAATCGCACTGTATCGAAATGATTGACATGTTCGCCCGCCTTGAGTTGATCGACAATGAATCTCTCTTCGTCGGTGCGATCGGCGGGAATGATGAGCGTAATGTTGCGGCCTATGGCTTCCAGAGCCGTATGGCCGAAGAGTCGGTGTGCTGCATGATTCCAACTTTGAATTGTTCCGTCCAAGGACGTCCGGATCATGGCGTCCTCCGAAAACTCGACGATGGAGGCCAGAAGCCTGGTCGTGGCAAGCTGCTCAGACTTTTGTTGTTCAACCAGCCGTCTTTCCGAGATGTCTCGGAAGACCAAAACGCAACCCACCACCTGGCCCTTTTCATCGCGAATAGGGGCGGCACTATCATCAATCGATCGTTCAGACCCGTCCTTTCCGATGAGTACGGTATGATTTGCCAGCCCGACAACCACACCTTGCTGCAAGGCCCGCGTGACAGGACTCTCGACAGGCTGACGCGTGGTTTCGTTGACAATGTGAAAGACTTGATCAAGCGGGAGTCCCTTGGCGTCAGCGGTCGTCCACTTCGTCAGCGCCTCGGCTATCGAGTTCAAAAAGGTGATATGACCTTCTGCATCTGTCACGATTACGCCATCGCCAATGCTTCCCAACGTCGTGCGCAAGAGTTCCCGCTCGTCACGCAGTGCGGCTACTGCCTGCGTCAACTCCTTGGTTCGCTCTTGAACTCTCTGCTCCAACTCGGAGTTCGCACGATGAAGCGATCCCTCGGCTTGTTTGCGAGCGGCGATCTCGCGCTCCAGTTCCTCCGGGCTGCGCATTGCCAGCACCTTCGGTACGATTGGGACGAGTGCGAATACCGTGGCCCAGGAAACAATTGCGGTCAGCAGCTTAATGACTCCAGCCAACCGATATGCCGGCCACCAGAATATGATTGCTTCCATCAGATGCGTCGTGCCGCAGGCCAGGATGAAAGCACCAAACAATAGAAAGATTTTGCGAAAGGGTAAGTCCTTGCGGCGGAGCAGAAAAAATCCCAGCACAAGTGGTATTGCAACGTAAGCCGACCAAACTCCAAGGTCTGAAAGGATATGCAACCAGCCGTGACCCTCGGTCCAGTGACCGCACGACCACCTGGGCGGGAAGTCCGACGTATCGAAAAGCTTTGATAAAAAGTCCATTGCCAAGATTCCACGTGGCCGGAGGCTTAATCCTTAATGCAGCGGATATCACCGCTATTGTTGTCACGTTCTATTGATTTTCTCGGCTTCGGTCGTTTCGGCATAAAAGCCGGAATTCTGCGGTGTTTGGCCTGCTCACGGCTCGACGCGAGCATGAAGAGACGTGCAGCTGTCACGAGCTTGCCGCAATCAACGATTCGTCAGCAGATGGTGCCTCATATGCTCACGCAGAAGCCGTGAGTAAGGCACCCGGCGACCCTACGCCGTAGACTGAAGTCCAGTTTCAAGAATTCTACGCCGACAGCTTCCCCGGTGGAATCCATCTTTGGATGGGTGGAGGTCCACAATGTTCACCGTCTTAAATAAGATGAGACGCAGGAAGAAATACCGCCGACATCGGAAAGTGTTACGCGTATATGCCGCAGCTGCGGACGTTTCTCCTGACCGCGGAGTGAAGATGTTTTTGCGACTGTGTGCGTTGTGCACCGTATTTCTCGTGGCGACGCCGGTTCTGGCCGGTGATTCCAGTTCACAAATGGCTCTCAGCCAAGACGGCGAACGGTTGGCCATAGTCGATGCGGACGAAAGGGTGTTGGCAATCGTTGATGTGAAATCGAACAAGCTTGTCCGTCGCATCGAAATGATAGGCAAGCCCCAATGCGTTGCCTGGCTGGGCGCCTCCAATCAACTGGCCGTGACGCTCTACGACGCGGACACTTTACATATTGTCGATGCGGCAACGGGAAAAGTGGTCGGGCAAATCGCCGTCGGCGACGAACCCTACGGTGTGATTGTCAACCGCACGGGCCAAAGAATTTGGCTCACATTGGACTATCCTGGAGAAGTTGTCGAAATTGATACTACGGCCCAGCGAGTATTGCGACGTCTTCCGGTTGAACCGTTTCTTCGCGGCATCGCGTTTTCGCCAACGGAGGACACGATATTCGTCACCGGATTTCACACAGGTCGGTTGCACGCGATCAATATTGCTTCGTGGCGCGTCACCGCCACGTGGGACGGCCAACCATCCGACAATCTGTGTCGTTCCGTTTTCGTAAACCGTAAGGGTACAAAGGCCTATCTGTCGCACATCCGATCGCGCACTTCGGTGGTCCATGCCCGTGGAGCAATTGTGCCATTTCTTGGCGTATGCGATCTATCGGCGAGCGCCGAAGTTCGGCGGCGCGGTATCGCTTTGGACACATACAACGGCGTATACGTCACGTGCAATCCGTGGGAGTCGGCCGTGTCGCCGGACGGATCAAAACTCGTCACGGTGTATGCCGGGACCGACGACATGAATGTGTCTGACATCCTCGATGATGGCTATCGCGAGATCAAACGGCAAGCCATTGTGCAAGTCGGCAAAAACCCGCGTGCCGTGCGGTTCTCGCCGGATGGCGCGAGGATTTTCGTGTATGAAGCCATCGACTTTACTGTGAGTACCCATGACGCCGTGACCTTGAAACGAACTGGCGCGGTGTCGCTCGGGACGCCGACTCGTTCATCGGACTGGCGGCGCGGTAAGGAGTTGTTTAACTCGGCCAAGGCGCCCATGTCGAATGCACGATGGGTGTCATGTTCATCGTGTCATCCAGACGGTCAATCCGATGGCCGGGTTTGGCAAAACCCTGAGGGCCTGCGGCGCACACCCAGCTTATCCGGATTGGCCCATACGCATCCGCTGCATTGGTCGGCCGATCGTGATGAGGTTCAAGATTTCGAGTATACCATTCGCGGCACCTTGATGGGTGGATCAGGATTGTTTCGTGGAACCATGCAACCCAAGAATGGCCACGACGCCATCGAATTGAAAGAACAGCTTGCCGGTAAATCCGGAGACTTGGATGCGCTGGCCATCTACACCAATTCGTTTGGCTTCACTCTGTCGCCACACATAGCCGCACCGGGCAAACTCAGTCCAGCAGCCGAGCGCGGCAAAGCGATTTTTTTTGATTCACAAACTCAATGTGCATCGTGTCACTCCGGGCCATATTTCACCGACAGCCGGCTGCAGAAGCCATTGAATCTGCACGATGTCGGCACGGCCGAGCCTGACGATAAAATGGGTCCAAAGTACGACACGCCGACGCTGCTCGGCACATACCGAAATCGCAGTTGGCTTCACAATGGCAAAGCGACTTCTCTTGAGGATGTGCTGACTAAGTTCAATCCGAACAATCAACACGGCCAAACGAGTTACCTCAACTCAAGCGAACGTGCCGATTTGGTCGAGTTTCTACGGTCGCTACCGTACGAGCCGCCGGCGACACGGACCTCAAACACAATACAGGGCCATAAATAATAGCGATCCGGCTACCCCAAGCCAGGGTTTGTGGCTATGTTAACTGAAGCTAAACCCAACCACTTACTAGGAGTCCAGGTAATGAGATTTCATGTGGGAGTCGGCGTTGTGGCGCTGTTTGTCAGCGCTGCGTTTGCCGGCGAATTCAAATCAGGCCCGCAGGTGGGCGATTCCATTTCGCCGTTCCATCCCATGAATGTGACTGGGAAGGCGGCCGGACAAAAGAATTGCCTGATCTGAGGCAACGGCAACAATCCGGTGGCCATGGTTTTCGCACGCGAAACCAACACCGACTTGGCCAGTTTGGTCAAGAAGCTCGATGCAGAGACCGCCAAGAATACCAGCGCCAAAATGGGCAGCTTTGTCGTGTTCTGCAACGACGACGAGAAACTCGAAGAACAACTCAAGACGTGGGCCGAGAAGGAAGACATCAAGAAAACAATTCTGGCCATCGATAACCCGGCCGGCCCCGAGAAGATGAAAGTCGAAAAAGACGCCGATGTGACCGTCGTGCTGTACTTGAAGAAAAAGGTCAAGCACAACTACGCATTCAAAAAAGGCGAGCTGAACGCGAAGGCCGTCGAACAAATCGTCACCGACATGAGCAAAGTGATCGCCGAGAAAAAGAAGGACGACGAACTGAGAGCTAAGGAAGAGAAAGAGAAAAAAGAGAAAGAGAAGAAGGAAAAAGAGAAGAAAGAGAAAGAGAAAGAATAACCGGAGCGACTCAAACGGTTGTACAGGCAATTGGCAACGCCAGGGCATTGTGCCCTGGCGTTTTTGTTTTGCCGGTTTCGATGTCGCTGTGGCTCCAACTCCAATGACGTCAGAAACTTGAATGGGGTAGCCAACTGTCCCGCCGGCCTACATCGTCACCATTACGCAAAATCGGCTTAACTGGTAAGGTTCTATGTGCCGATAGTTGCTGTAGAGGGACATTCTGTCGATGCTTAGAGTCGTACTAGCGTTGTTGGCCGGCTTGCCGTTGCTCATGCCTCCAGGCATGTGTTTCTGCAAGTTCACGCCTTGCGGTAAAGCGTTGGTTGACGACCAGTGTGGCTGTGGTGACCTAGCATGTAGCCGAGCCTCGGCTGGCACCTGCGAAGTTTCATGCTGTTCGCACGGAGTTGTCGCTGATCGGCAC
>JANLTA010000975.1:0-3244 GCA_031362705.1 Gemmataceae bacterium
GTCAGTGAGGGGATGGTCGTAAAGTTGTTGGCTCCCGCAAAAACATACGGAATGCCGAGCGGGTGACAGACACCCGGCGTTGGCGGCGCGATAATGTACCCCCCCTCGCCCTTGAGATCGATCAGCGTCTTTGCTTGGGCAGGACCATCGGATGTGGCAGCTTGGGCAAGTTTGGCGCTTCGTCCAATCATGTCTGAGCGGAAGTAGAAGTGTCTGCCCCGCGGCGACTCAACAGCGACGAGGCGCGCCAGCAAGGCTGGGCAGACACCTTTCGAAAACTCTTCGGCAACATCCTTACTGTCGCAGTCAATAACCTCAAGATTACCGCTGATTCCCCCAGTGACAACCGCAATTCCACGGGTGATCCATGAGTAGCCGAACCAGTGCGACAGTTCGGCTGCGGTTGGCTTTCGCTTTTGATAGGGTTTCCACGGGTAACGCCTTCGACCGTGCGCGTCGATAACCGATGGCAGGGCAGTCCAGTCGGGGTGTTTGCTACCGCCAGCCATTATTGGGATAACGGAAAGTCCAAGTTGCACATACAACTGCGCCGATTCAAGAATGTCAACTGGCACCGCCACGATTGCTCCTTCCTGGTTATTCCCCTGTGTTACCTGGACTGGTAACAAGAAAATGGCATTATTCTGCATACTTTGTTGACGTAATTCATTTTGTTACCTGTTACCAGATAATTAGTACCAATAGGGGCGAGTCACATTGCACAAATGGCTACTTGTTGCCCAATTCGACTAGCCAGGTGGCTATGCCCCTTTTGGTAACGCGGTAACGTGGGAACAAGACCATCACGTAACCGACGCAGCTGGAGGTATCGGTCCCGGTTTTTCCGTTTGGACAGACTCCTCAATCGCGGAGCGCAGAATTACGATGGCTTTTGTAGTGTGGTCGCCAATGCGAACGGTTGCCGTGGTTCGGCCGGGACTATCACCGTCGCATTTAAGCCATCCCCGATCACGCCATAGTCTGACGCTCGACTTATGATCAAAGCCACTGTTTTTGAGCACCTCGGCGATAACGTGTGGAAACAAGGCGATTGATTCCCAGGAATCTGCCGGCGTATTCATCCCGAATTTGTGTTCATGTACCCACCGACCCGCCCAGCCCTGGTTATTCGAATCGAAGTGCTCCGAATGGCCGCTGTCGATGAACCGCCTCGGGTTTGCGATTGCCCAGTCCATGATGCAGCGTAGGGCAGCTGCGGCGCGATCCGCTTCACCGACATCGACGATTAATTGGTCGTAAACTGGTGTGACTGGGCTTACCCACGGGTCACTGAATTTGAGCGCATTGTGGACCAGGATCGACGTTAGTTCGACAGCAGCGAAATACCCGGCCATTCGGATGGCGACGGCGTTCGTGCCGCCTTTGAGCTCATATTTGCGCTGGAGCGACAAATAGCAGCTGCGAAATTCTCCCCATATGCCACGGTTTCTAAGGAGGAACTGAACGAATGCGGGTCCCGCGGTGCCATAGTTGCCGCGAATGCCATTCAAAAGGTCGGCGACTAATTTTCCGGAGTCAAGGGCTGCCGCGAACGGCTTTCCCCAGAATTCTAATACGCGGGCACGGATTCCACCGTCGCGCTCTGTGAATTCGATTGCGGCACGCTCGCCCGTCATGAACAGAACCGTCTCTATAGGATCCTGCCCTCCAATACCTCGAATCGTCCCACGTTGCTTCGCTCGACCCTGTATGATTCCATAGATTGTTTTGCCAACGTCCTCTGGATGTGCACAGTGCTGCGTCTCTTCGAAACAAACCGGCAAGTGGCGGCAGATAGCTGCAAGCCGATCACGAAAGACCTGCGTTGAGTTGAAGTTGGAAACCACCGATGATGGCATTTGCTCAAACGGACAGCCCCATACGCTGGCTACAGCTCGAAGTGTCGTGGTTTTTCCCACTGACGTTGGGCCCGAAAAACTGATGGCGAAATTTGAAGAACCGATGATCGGCGCCAATACCGGCACGAGTGCGGCGCAAATCGCAAATCGTGGGACCGGGTGTTGTAGCGCGGCGGCAACGGCTTCCAACCATTGAGCCAAAGTGCCCGATGGATGAAAACCATCGGCGATTTGATTATCGCCATCGTCAGATCCACGAAAATGGACGCGACCACTGTAACATTCGTCCTTCTCAAACATATGAGTCTCCGTCACGTAGAGATGCCCCCACAGAAATCCGGCAAAATCGTTATGCCATCCCAGTCGGTGCGACACAATGAAACGCGGTAGCGTTGCATTGTTCGCATTTTCATAGGCGGCAAGATAGGCAACAATGTCCTTAGCATTGAGGGAGTTGACGGGAAAACCTTTGTCGGCCAACGTAATGATGAGGCGACTATCGGCGGCCGTCATGCGATCTACGGTTGCTTTCACCCAGGCGCCGTCGTTCAACCAAGCCAATTGCAGTGACTCCGACCCACCCCGATCGTCGCGACCCCGTTCACAAACAACTATCGGAGCGTAGATGTGATTCGAGTTCTGAGATGTAATGCCGGATCGCCTGATGACCCAGCCGGTTGGTACCACGGCGTCGTCGCTTACAGGCGCATCTGGTAACACGCACTTGACACGGACGACTTGCGAAGCATTGGCGCTGCACGACTTTTCTCTGAGACGTTTACGGAATGCCTTGGCGTCCGATTCGAGGATGCTAGCCTTAACATGCATGTAACCGGCGTTTTTGAGTATACCAATGCCGATTTGGCTACTGACGCCGAAATCCGACTCGTTGCCAAAACCGATGATTTCGACTACAAGTTGATAGCCACGTCCGCTCCTCGTAACGTCGCTCGGATCGAAACAGACAATTTGCCCAGCAATGGTGAGCAAATCTAACGGACCGTCTTCCCGACCAACAAACACCGTTTTGGATACTGATAGGACAGTATCCAAGAACCGTTGTCGCTGTTGGTCCGTAAAGTCGAGCAAGCTCCGAGCGATCCGTACGATTGCGGGCAACGTCGATGACGTCATTGCACACGCTAGCGCGTCAGTTTTGATGTCGTCATCAAAAGTCGTCGGAGGCACGTTTCGTTCGACACCGTCAATTTTGATTGTTAAGTCAGGCGATGAAACCCGTGCTAGCATGTCCGTAAAGCAGTCTTGCGTGAGACTGGTATTGTGGCGCAAAGCGCCGTTCGCTAGGATCGACATTGTTGACCTCGTAATAAGGGGTGTTTCTGGGTGCCTCGCGGCTCTACTCGCGAGGCACCCAGAAACACCCC
>JANLTA010000997.1:0-5667 GCA_031362705.1 Gemmataceae bacterium
CAATCATGCTGCTGCACGTGCGCGTGTGCCCGTCTGCAATGCAGGTACGTGGTAGTATCACGCAGAAAGCGGCTTGTTCATGTTGCCAGTTCAAGACTTTGCCGGCCAAGCAATTGCCTACCGACAGCCAAACGCCAAAGCCATCGCCGTCGCACAATTGCCCGTGCCTGGTTTGCTCGCCGGGATTTGTTCCGTTGGGAGCTGTGCCGCCTACCATCGTTGCTGAATTGGTTGTTTCCGAATCGATGCCACTCATCAGCGTCGTGGCGCCCAGCGATGTGCTTCGTGATCGCCTGGACCGTCCGCCGCGCACTTCTGTCTGACATATTCAATCAATAGTCAACGAGGCCGGTGAGCATTGCTCATCGTTTCTCTGCATTTATCTTGGAATCGCGCGAAGGGTCCGTCATGGCCAATCCGCAGATTGATTTGAGCGTGCTCACCGTCGAGCGCACCTACGAACGTGCCGACTTGCGTCTGCCGCGGCGCTGGTTCAGTCGCGTTGTCTTGCCCGTCGGGCTTATTGCCGGCTTTACGGCGTTATTCGTTTACGCATCGTGGGACTATCTCGCGCCATCGGTACCAGTCACAATCGTGCCAGTGCTGGCGCGAACCGGCACAGTCGAGACATCAGGGCAGGAGTTGTTCAAAGCCAACGGATGGATCGAACCCCGGCCTTCTCCGACGGATGTCCCCGTGCAGACTGACGGCATGTACCGCGCGGTCGAAGTCGCTGTGGTGCCGGGTGACCGCGTGACCGCCGGGCAACTGCTCGTGCGTTTTGACGATGAGCGAGCCAAGCTTGATTACCTCACCGCGCAGCGCCGCCTCGACAGACGAAAGGCGGCGCAGCGTGCGGCGCAGGCCGACCTGTCCCGCGCGGAAGTGACCGTGCGCAACGCGGAGGCGTCAATCGCGCTGGCGACCCAGGAAGGTGCGGCCGAAGTCAAGACACTCAACGCGGATGTGGCCCGTGCCGTGGCCATGCAGAAGTCCGCGGAACTTGCGGTGCAAGTCGAAGAACGACTGCGGCAGTCGGGCGGCTTGAACTCGGATATCAAGCTCCTGCAGGCACGGCAGCAATTCGATGTGGCCGTGGCGGAAACCCGGTCGGCGGAAGCCAAGGTTGAAAAAGCGCAGATCACTTCCACGGTACGCGTTCGACAAGCTGAACTCGCCAAGGCGTCCGCTGCCGCCGATGCCGTGAGTCTCAAGGCCAAAGTCGATGAGTCTGGTCACGAAGCCGCCGACGCCGAAGTGGATGTATCCAAGTCACAATTGGAACTCAGTCGCACCCGACTGACTGCTCCAGTCGACGGTGTGGTCATGCAGCTCAACGTCCGTGTCGGCAGCATCATGGGCGGAAAATCAACGGCGATCGAACACAAAGATGCGGCCGTGACACTCTATGATCCAGCGCGATTGCAAGTGCGAGTCGAAGTGCCGATTAGCAAGTTTGCGTTAGTACGCCCCGGCCAACCTGCCGTCATTGAGATCGAAGACGTGTTGCCCGGTATAAAACTGCAAGGGCTGGTACTTAGCGACACCCACTTCGCCAACGTCGCTCGCAATAGTGTACCCGTGAAGGTCGCGCTGCCGGATGGGCCACCGCCTCAACTTCGGCCCGAGATGATCGCTTCGGTGCGTTTCATTTCGCCAAAGGGCACGTCTGATGCACCGAAGTCGGAGACGGTTCGCCGTTTAATCGTGCCGCGTCGATTGGTTCGCATGGAAGGCGAACAGGCCAAGATTTGGATCGTGGATGCATCCACGGGTCGAGCCGTGCAACGCACAATCGAACTCGTGCCGGGGCCGCAAATCGGCGACGTGGCCGAGGTCGTGTCCGGCCTGCAGCCAACCGACAAGTTGATTGCATCGAACCTGGAACAGATGTCACCCGGCCTTCGTGTCAAAGTCACGGGGGAAGAACGATGAGACACTCAAGCGATCCACTGGTTGAAATCGACAACCTGACCAAGGTCTACTGGAAGGGCAAGCAGGAGGTGCCTGTCCTGCGTGGCGTCAGCCTCGAGGTCGAGGCCGGCGAATTCGTGGCCCTGATGGGTCCATCCGGAAGCGGCTAGACCACGCTGTTGAATCTGATCGCCGGCATCGACCGGCCGACGAGCGGCCTGCTGCGCGTGGATGGTCAGGAGTTGGCCAAGCTATCGCGCGGTCAGTTGGCGGCTTGGCGAGCGCGGCACGTGGGCTACATCTTTCAGCAATATCACCTCATCCCGGTGCTGAACGCCTTTGAAAACGTAGAGTTGCCACTCTTGTTGTTGCCGCTATCGCGCGGTGAACGACGCAAACGCGTGCAGATCGCACTTGAAGCAGTCGGTCTGTTGGACCGTTACGATCATTACCCGCGTCAACTCTCCGGCGGTCAGGAGCAGCGTGTGGCGATTGCGCGGGCGTTTGTCGCTGACCCAACGCTAATCGTGGCGGATGAACCCACCGGCGATCTGGATGCCGAGACGGCACACCAGGCGCTGGCGCTTTTGAATCGCTTGAACCGCGAGACGCGCAAGACAATGATCATGGTCACGCATGACCCGAAGTCCGCGGCCGCGGCTCGTCGGCTCATTCGCCTCGAAAAGGGTGTCTTAGCCAGCGATGAAACCACCGAAGGCTTGCTCGTCGGAGCGGGAGAACGCTCGTGGTAAAGTTTCTGCCGTATCTCTTGAAGAACCTGCTGGGCCATCGCGTCCGCACGCTCCTCACGGTGGCGGGCACCGCGTTGCTCATGTTCCTGTTTTTGTTTGTCGCATCAGTGCAGGAGGGGCTTGGCCGGCTACTCAACACTCGCGATGATCGCCTCATCGTCTTTCAGGCGTATCGCTTCTGCCCGAGCTCAAGTCAATTGCCGGTCTTCTATGAAGAAGCGATTCGTGGCATCGCGGGCGTCAGAGATGTGTTGCCGATCAAGATTGTCGTGAACAACTGTCGCGCAAGTCTGGATACCGTGATCTTCCTCGGCACCGACCCGAAGTTGTTGCCGCAAGCACGGCCGCACTTTCGCTTCAGCGCTGGCGATTGGTCGTCCTTTCAGGCACGCAACGACGCCGCTGTTGTCGGTCGCCGGTTTGCCGAACGTCGTAATCTCAAAATCGGTCAACCGTTTACGTCATCGGGCGTCACGGTGCAAGTCGCTGGTATCTACGCATCTGAAGAGCCTGGTGAAGAGAATGTCATCTACACGCATTTACCGCTATTGCTGAACACCAACCACCACGAAGCGTTTCACGTGACGCAGTTCGAGGTAATGCTCAATGATCCTTCGACAGCCGAAACAACAGCATCGGCGATTGATGCAAAGCTGCGTGAGCGATTTCAGGTGCCGACGGAGACCAAACCGCAAAAGGCTCATCTTCAGAACGCGCTGGCCGACTTGATGGACCTGATCGGCATGACGCGGTGGCTCGGTATCGTTTGCGTTGGTGTCGTCGTGGTGCTGGTGGCCAACTCCGTCATCATGGCCGCGCAGGATCGTGTGAAAGAACATGGCGTATTGCAGACGATCGGCTTCTCAGGGCCGAAGATCACCAGTCTGATGCTCGCGGAGAGTTGTTTCATCAGCCTCGTCGGCGGGCTGATCGGACTCGGTGCCAGCGCGGCATGGCTGATGTTCAGCCCGCTGTCGGTATCCACTGAAGGCGTGAGTCTCGACTTCACGGCGACGCCCGCGCTGATGGCTTGGGGTGTTGCTCTCGCCGCCCTAGTGGGCTTTGTCGCCGGTGTGGTTCCGGCGTGGCAAGCCGGGCGTGCCGAAATCACGGTTGCTTTGCGATAAGCGAGTTCAAATAATGCGGCGGCTGCCGTGGGATTATGGCGTACGTAACTTACTGCGACGGCCGCTGCGCACGGGCTTGACCGCGCTCGGGCTGATGCTCGTCGTCTTTTTGTTGCTCCTCGTCGTGGCGTTTCTGCGTGGCTTGGAACTCAGTCTATCGCGCAGCGGCGATGCTGAGGTGGTGATGTTGCATAACGTCAACTCCGCCGAGAATCTGGAGAACTCATCAATCAGCGATGAAGTGACGACATTGGCACGCACTGAATTTGCACCTTTTCTTGTGACGTATGGCACGCAACCAGCCGTATCGCCCGAGTTGACCATTGCAGTCCGCGTCGGTGCAAGTAACTCGGGACCAGTACAACTGGGAGTCCTTCGTGGCGTGGAGTTTGCTCGTGTCTTCCTGGTGCGTCGTCAGGTGCAAATCGTCGAAGGGCAGTTGCCTGACCGCGATGAAGTCATGGTCGGAGCGCTGGCCGCTGCCAAGCTCGGGTTATCAGCGGACGCATTGGCAGTAGGCCGATCACTCATCATTGAAGGCAAGAGTTGGAGAATCAGCGGACGTTTCGCCGCCGCCGGCTCGCTGCTTGATGCGGAAATATGGTGCCCGCTTGATGATCTTAAGCTGGCACTGAAACGTCCCAACGATGTCAGCATTGTTGCTATGCGCTTTGATTCGCATGGCGACGTCGTCCGGCAAATGGCGACGGTCGATTACTTTTGCCGCAGCCGCCGGCCTGACTTGGAGTTGATGGGTAGCCGCGAGGCCGCTTACTATGCGACGCTGCAGCAACATTACGGCCACATGCGTGGCCTGGTATGGGTGCTGGTCGCCTTAGTCGCGTTAGCCGGGGCGTGCGGCGCGGTGAATACCATGTACGCGGCTGTGGCCGGCCGCGTGCGCGAGTTTGCCGCTTTGCAAGCCGTGGGCTTTCCGCGCCGGGCCATTGCTTTGAGCCTCATGCAAGAGTCGGTGATACTCGCCGCCGCCGCGACGCTCATTGCGACGGTATTAGCCATGATCCTGCTGCAAGGAGCGGCTGTGCGCTTCACCATGGGTGCGTTTACGCTGCAACTGGATCGAGTTGCCCTGTTGGTCGGTTGTGGTGCCGGCCTGGGTTTGGGGTTGTTTGGTGCGGCCCCGCCGGCCCTGCGGGCGTTCCGCATGCCGATCGTCGATGCTCTCAAGGCTGTATGACATTAACTAAGGAGACTGAAGATGCAGAGATTCACGTGGATTCCCGTTACTGTGCTACTCACCGCTGTACTCGGCTGCGGAGATGGCCATCACGGGCATTCGCATTCGCATGACAAGCCATCGCCCAAGGAAGTGACGGTACTCAAACCTGAACTGTTGCAACCACTGGTGTTAGCTGCAAAACCTGAAAAGGCACTAAGCGTGCCCGAAGCATTAGCCAAGGCTGATGGCGAAACGGTGGTCGTCTCCGGCATCTCGCCGAGCGAAAAGGTGAAGCCATTCAACCCCGCGTTGGCCACGTTCATGTTGTTATCGCCGGAAGACGCGGCTAGACCCGAAGTCAAGGAAGAGTTCAACTGTGACGACGCTGCCATCTGCCCGCGCTGCCGGCAGTTGCTCGACAAACACGCCGTCCGCGTTGAATTAGTCGATGACAAGGGAAATGTGCTGCCAACCAGCGTCGAAGGGTTCAATGGCATCAAGCCCGGTAGCCCGATCACCATCGAAGGCGTGGTCAAACGTGAAGGCAAGAACAAGAAACTTGTCCGGATCGTGGCGACAAGATTTTATGCTGGCTGATAGTGAATTGAATCTTACTTCTTCCCGAACAATCGGGTCATGAAGCTGGATTCGCGCTGGCCGCGATCGGGTGGGGTGCCGTCGGCGGGTGCCTTAG
>JANLTA010001030.1:0-5525 GCA_031362705.1 Gemmataceae bacterium
GTGTCGGCAAATGCCAGTGTGAATGCGATGCTCGCGCTGGCCCCGGGTTCCACGTGCAGCTTTTGCCGCAGGCTCATGATGGGATCGAGCACGGGGCCGGTGGTTCCGGTGAGCTCTGTGTCCGCGTCCATGCACTCGGGACGGCTGGGATCGCGGCGACGGCCGAGGAAGCGGGCGCGATCGGTCTCAAACGTCGGTGGTCGCTTCGCCCGGCCTTCCGTCGCCAAAGTATGTACGGCCCAATAAGGATTCGCTTCGGCGGCGCGGGGCCGACGCCGGCACAGCAGCGCCTTTTGCGCGGGTACCCACTCCGTTTCCAGAAACAACTTGTGGAACGCCGGGTGCGACAGGTCCGCGCCGCGCGCCACCAGCGCAATCTCGGCGTAACTTGTGACATCAAGGTCGGCCGCTTTGGTGCCGTGATTAGTGATGGTCACCCGGCGAACTTCGACGTTCTTTTCCGGCGAGATCGTGATTTCGGTATGCGTTTCAAAGTCGCCATCGAGCCGGCGGAAGTCGACCTTATCCACGGAAAACGTAACTTCGTAGCGATCCGCAATCGTGCCAACGGGGTGATGCCCGACCGACCAATACTTGCCCGTGCCACGATCACGAACATAGATATAGTGGCCGTGAGCATCACGCGTGCGGTCCTCGCGCCAACGGGTAATGTCCACACTGCGGCAAGTGCTGTAGCCACTGCCCGCGTTGGTGACGACGGCGGAGTATTGGCCATTCGAGAGCAAATGCGCTCGCGGTCCCGGCGTCTCGGCGGTGGTCAGCTTGCGCACGACCGGAATCTGTAGCGTCAACGCCACGCGCCGCGTTGATTCATCATCCTCCGGCGGAATGACGAACGGCGCGTCGACGGGCACTTTCTCCTGCAACAACAGTTCATTGGCTCGCACCATCGGCTCGGCCCGCAATCGTTGCGGCATGATGTCGTTGAGCAGTCGATTGGCCAGCGCGATGAAGCCCATGCCCTGATGATGTGCCATGTATTGGCGAACCACCAGGCAGCGCTGGTCGGCGAGCAAGCGCCGACGCGTGAAGTCGATGGCCTCGTAAACCCCGAATGGACCTTCGCCGCCGAACTTGCGTAACTCATCAACATTGACGCGCACGGCATGTGGATCGATGACGGCGGCCATCAGCGTGGCGTAGGGCGCGATGACCACATCGTTTTGCAAGCCGCGTTTCAGTCCGAGGCCGGGCACGCCAAACGATTGATACTGATAGGTCTGATAGGCATCGAGAACGTAATAGCCCGATTCACTGACGCCCCAGGGGACACCGTTTTTGTGTCCAAACTCGATCTGTCGAGCGACGGCCGCGCGTTCGGCCGTATCCAGCAGCGTGTTCGGGAATGTCGGCAACAGCAACCGCGGCATCAAGTATTCGAACATGGTGCCGCCCCAACTCAGCAAGCCCTGCATGCCTGCGGCTGAGGTGACAGGACGGCCAAGCTGGAACCAGTGCTTGCGCGGAACTTCGCCGCGGGCCACCGCCAGGAAGCTGATGATGCGACATTCGGAAGCGAGCAAGTCGTAATGGGCATTGTCCAGCCGACCGACCGCCTTGTTGAAGCCGATGGCAAACAGGTGCCGTTCCGGATTGTACAAGAAGGCGAAGTCCATTTCGGCGGCGAGCTTATCACTGCGATATGCATGGCTGCGTAACTGTTTGGCCAACGTCTCGACTGTGGATGTCGTCGTGAGTTGCAACAAGCGACTGATGAGTTTTTCCCGGTACGGCCGCAGTTTCTCCAAGTCGGCCCGGATGGCTGGAAGTCGCACAGCCCACTGACCCACGCCCGCTGGTGTCACAAGTAGCTTCGCCAGGCCGTCACGCAGCTCGACCAGTTCATTGGGAACCGGTAGCTCGGCCAGTTCCGGCACATCGGCGACCCACGGGCAAATCGCCTGCAGCTCACCGGCCAGATCGTAAATCTGTTCGCGCAAGCGATTGGCCCAGCGCTGCAAGTCTTCACACGGCATCCGCTCGGCTTGTTTGTTGACCAGGTCGGCAATCGGTCGGGCTTGTTCAAGCAGATCCTGCACCCAGTCGTTCCAGTCCGAGAGATCAGCCGGCACGTTCGCCAACTTGGTGCGCATTTGCCGATAGCGCGACGCCAGCGGTTCACGCGTTGACAATGAAAGTTGCAACGAATCGAAGCCCTCTTCGGCCAAGGCCATGGTGTCGGCAATACCCTGAAGATGTTGCGGTCCCGGAACCGGCTCATTGAGCTTTTCCAGGAGGCCCTGTTTGAGAACGAGCAGGCACGCAAGCAAGTTGCCGCTATCGACAACGGAGATGTATGCCGGGTGCAACGCCGCGAGTGATCGGGTGTCGTACCAATTCAGAATGTGGCCACGAAATGTCTCAAGCTTGTCTACCGTATCAAGCGTCCGGCCAATGCGTTCGCTCAACTTGCCCGTTCCGAGAAAACCAAAGTCGTGAGCGGCTAGCGTCGAAAGTACAAGCAGACCGATGTTGGTCGGCGATGTGCGATGGGCGATCTCACCCTTCGGCGACTCCTGATAATTGTCGGGCGGCAACCAATTGTCTTCAGGTCCGACGAAGGTCTCGAAAAAGCCCCAAGTCTTGCGGGCCAGTCGGCGCAGCTCTTTGCGATCATCATCGCTCAGTACGATTTCCTGAACCACCAGCGGCTGGCTCACCCACCATGCCAGCGCCGGCGATGCCAGCCACAACAGCAGCAGCGGCAACGCGGCGAGCAATGCGTATGGGTTCCAGATGGCCACGACCATGATGAACGCCCATGCGAACATGCTGGTCATGCCCATCGAAGTGAGGAAGCTCTTGAAGTCAGTGCCGAGTCGCCGTTCTGTGGCGGCCGCGGTTTCCCATTCCAGAAGATGCCGCCGCGTGAAGAGCAGGCGATTCAACGTGGTCGCGATGGCGTTCAGGGACAATCTCGCTTGATCGAGCACCAAACCCGTGCTGAGTATGCACTGTTTTGCGGTTCCAGGCGCGGTGCCGCGCGCGGCCCGGTAAGCGCCGACCGCTGAGCCAGCGAGCGAATCCCATGTAATATTGGCGACGAAGATCATCAGCGGCCAACAAGCCACCGCAAGCGCTAGCAGCGTCCACATCCATGCTGGGCCAGGCAACACAATCCAGCCGAGCATGACCATGACAACGATGCCGGTGCCAACTAGACTCCGCCGCAAATTGTCGAAGATTTTCCAGCGCTCGACTAGGCCGAGGACGTTGCGGCGACGTATTTGCTTGCCATCGACTTTGGCGGGCGTGGTTCGCCCCAGCCACGGCAGCAATTGCCAGTCGCCGCGAATCCAGCGATGCTCGCGCTGTGCATAAGCGTGATACCGCGCGGGAAACTCGTCGAACAATTCGATATCCGTGGCGAGGGCGCAGCGGGCAAAGTTCGATTCAATCAGGTCGTGGCTCAGGATGTGATTGTCAGGGAAAGCCGTCTCCGTGGCGGCTTCGAAAGCATCGACATCATACATGCCCTTGCCGATGAAGCTGCCCGCGCCGAACAAGTCCATGTAAACATCGGACACAGCGCACTGGTACGGATCAATACCCGCAGAGCTGGCCAACAGCCGGGAAAACCGTGATCGTGTGCCGGTCATGAACAGAAAGCTCATGCGCGGCTGCAGAATCGCGTAGCCCTCAACCACCTTTGTTTGCGCGCGATTCAGCCTGGCCTTGTTCAACGGGTGGGCCAGCGTGCAGATCATCCGCCTGGCTGTCTCACGCGGCAGATTCGTATCCGCGTCGAGCGTGATGACAAAGCGAATCTGCGCCAGCGACTCCACTGGCCCGCTCTTCCATTGGTAGCTCGTGTCGGTCGCGCCGCGGATAAGCTTGTTGAATTCCTGAAGTTTGCCACGCTTCCGCTCCCAACCCATCCACTTGCCTTCGGATGTGTCGAGTAGCCGTTTGCGATGAAAGACGAAGAACAACTCCGGCCCGCCGGACGCATATTTGCGATTGAGCGCCCCGACGCCATCGAGCGCTGACTTGATGAAGCCGGCATCGGTGGGCTGCGTTTCCGCGTCGGCATCTGCGAAGTCGGTCAGCAGCGCGAAGCGCAATTGGGGATCGGGGTTGGCTAAATGATGACGCTCCAGGCGTTCCAGCAGTGTCATCGCGCTATCGGCCCGTGATAGCATTGCCGGCATGACCACGATAGTCGGACAGTCGTCCGGGATGCCATTCTTGCTGTCCAGCTTGGGCAACACCGTTGGCGGCACAAGCTTGGTAATAAGAAAGTGAACGGTGCCAATCGCCAACTCACTGGCCGGCAGCAACGATGCCGCGACGACCGCCAGGATCATCCACGGTGACTGTGTGCCAGTTGCCGCCACAATGCCGCTCAACACGACAAGCAACACCAATAACAAGCCACCGAAATAAATCGTTCGCGGCCGATTGCGGAACAACGCCCGCCAGCGTTCGCGCAAGCGCGGACGATAGCGAATGGCTGTCTCCAACTCCAACCGACCCCGGTCGATCAAATAGTACGCGAGTTGTTTCCGTCGTTCGTCGCTGCTGGCCACCACGAGGTTCAGGGCCGTGTGGGCTACTTCCAGTTCCGTCGCCTTCGAGCCACGGGCTAGCCGTTCGACTTCGTGCCGGCATTGGTCGCGGGTCTCGAAACTCTGACGAGCGTATTCGCCGCTCGGCTCTGAACGAAATGCCAATTCGACGACACTGGTTTGCTCAACGAAGTTGTTCCAGTCGAGTGCGTTGAGCAAACGCAGGCTGGTGATACAGTTGCCGACGGAAACCTGGTTAGCCGCCTGGCGACGATTCTCACGGCGAAGCAACTCGCTGGCACCGAAGTTGTCGCGGGCCAGCCAATCGTCGAGCCATTTCACAATCGGTTGAGCCGATGCCCCGTGATCGCGCAGTCCCTGAATGATGCCCACGAGAGCGGCGTCGCTGCGGCGCTCTGGTTCATGAATGGCCCGGCCGCTCCGCGCTTCCTGCATCTGCTCCGCAACCCACTTGGCGGCGAATTCGCGGTCGTTCCGCGTTTCGATCATTTGCTGCGACAAGCGACGCAGATTCTCGATGAGAGCCAGGCGCAGCATTGTCGGCACGGCCCACATCTCGCCGATGGTGAGATGCCGAACTGCTTGATATGAACGAACAAATTCACGAACCTGGGCCTCGCTGAGGCTGGAATCAGTGTGGACAACGAGGCCAACCGCCAGCGCCAAAGTGCGTGGAAAGCCAACCAGCGGACCAACGGTAAGCCGTGGCAGTTCGCGATAGAACCCGGCCGGCAGGTCGCGCCGTACTTCACGCAATACATCTTCGACGACAAAGAAATTGTCGAGCAACCACTCGGCATCAGTCGTCAGCGTTTCCTGGCCGCGCGAGGCATCACGAATGGTGGCGTGGGCATCGCGCAGCAACCGATCGTCTTCACGCAATCGTTCATCAATTGAGCGCTGTGGCTGATCGTGGGAACTCTCAGACGCGGCAGCCAATCGCCGCGCGTAGTCCTCTAAATATGCCTGCCCATA
>JANLTA010000023.1:0-3801 GCA_031362705.1 Gemmataceae bacterium
CGGCATCGGCATTGAAAAGATCGACTTCATGGCCGATGCCGTGTTCGCCGGTGACGCTGCCGCCACAGGCGATGCACTCTTCGAGAATCTCGGCGCTGAGCGACAACACCTTGCGCACTTGTTCGGGATCACGTTCATCGAACATAATCGTCGGATGAATATTGCCGTCGCCGGCATGAAAAACGTTGCCGATGATGATGCCGTACTTGGCACTGATGGCATTGGTAAAGCGCAACATGTGCGGCAACTTTGTTCGCGGCACCACGCCGTCTTGTGTGCATAGGCTTGGTGCCAATCGTCCTAAGGCCCCGAAGGCATGTTTGCGACATTTCCACAGAAACTTGCGTTCGTCTTCGTCTTTGGCCTGACGGACATCGCGGGCATTTTGATGCCGGGCCATGCCTTCAATACGGGTGGCGGCGGCATCCAGCCCAGCGGCAACGCCATCGACTTCGACAATCAGCACCGCGCCGGCGTCGAGCGGAAATCCGAACTTAAACGCTGCTTCCACGGCCTTGAGAATCGTGTGGTCAATCATCTCGAGCGCGGCCGGCACGATTCCCGCTGCGATGATCTCGCTGATACACGCCGTGGCATCATCCACGGAATCGAACACGGCGAGTAAAGTTCGCGTGGACGGCGGCAACTTCGTGAGACGGACCCATATTTTGGTCACGACGCCGAATGTGCCTTCGGAACCGACGACAACGCCATTGAGATCCAATGCGGCCGGGTCTGGCACGGGACCGCCGAGCTGAGTGACTTCGCCATTGGGCAACACCAATTCGACACCGAGTACGTGATTAACCGTCACGCCGTACTTCAAGGTGTGAGGCCCGCCAGCATTGGTCGCGACATTACCGCCGATGGTGCTGGCCCCCTGGCTCGATGGGTCGGGGGCATAATGATCACCGAATTGTTTGAGATGGTTCGACAGATGCAGATTGACGAGTCCAGGACCGACGACCGCGTATCGGTCGCGGACGCTGACTTCATGAATCTGCTTCATGCGCGACAAGCAAATCATTACTCCGCCGGTCACGGGCAAACAACCGCCGGCCAAACTGGTGCCAGCGCCGCGCGGCACGAATGGTAGGCCCAACTCGTTGCACAACTTCACAATGCCGACAACATCTTCTGTTGATGATGGAAAGACAACCAGATCGGGTGCTTTCTTTTCGAGCGTGAACGCATCGCACTCATACACGATGAGTTCGCTGGGTGCGGATAGGACCGCGTCCTTTGGTATGAGAGCACGAAATCGATCAGCTATCGACACGGCAATAGTACTTCTCCGCAATTGAAATCATCGCCGATCACGTTGTGGCACTGGCTGACTCACGCTCGTTGTCCGCTTTCGACTAATGACTTGGCATAGGTTGCGGCACCCACGATGCCAGCATCATCACCTAATGCGGCCGGCACGAAGCGGACATTGCGAGCGGCCTCGGGCAAGGCCCAGCGCACAGCCAACTCCCAGATGCGTTCGCGGAAGCTCTCGCCGAGTGCGACGGCCAAACCGCCTCCCAGCACAATGATCTCCGGGCTGAGCAAGTTCAGGCAACTGGCGATGCCGGCGGCGATGGCTTTGGCGGCATCGTCGATCACTTGCACGGCGATCGGGTCGTCTTTCTCATAGAGATCGGCCAGCATCGAGCTTTTCACAGTCGTCAGGTCAATGCTCTTCCATGCTTTGCGGACCAACTTTGGAGCATCATCCAACAATTCGGTGCCGCGCTTCACCACATTGCGGCGGCCGGCGATGTCTTCAAGTGTCGTGCCCTTGCGCCAGTGAACTACGAGATGGCCAATCTCGCCGGCGTGCAGGTTGAAACCGTGATACAGTTTGCCATCCAGCACCAGGCCGCCGCCGACACCTGTGCCGGCAAAGACTCCAAGAACGTGCCTGGCACCTTGAGCTGCGCCAAGCTTCCATTCGCCGAATGTGCCGACACGAACGTCGTTCTCGACCACCGTCTGCCACGGCCAGTCGGCGGGCAACAGCGCCGGCAGATCAATATTGCGCCAGCCGAGGTTTGGCGCGTTAGTGACAAAGCCGCGACGATAATCGACCTGCCCCGGAACACTGAATCCCATGCCGCGAATTGTCGCACGATCAACACCGGATTCCGTAACAATGCGATTTACGACCGAGATGACACTTGCAACTACGGCCTCCGCTCCCTGATCGAATGGCGTCGGCTCCTTGGCCCGCGCTAACGGTTTCACACCATTGGCAAACAAACCCGCAAGGATCTTGGTGCCACCGAGATCGACGCCGATCCAGTGATTCATGTTGCTGCTTTCGTTTCTTCCCGGGCTTTCGGCTCGATCCAGTGTCGGCCATCGCGGGCCATCAGTGACGTTGCTGATTCCGGGCCCCAGGTCCCTGCGGCGTAGTTTGGAAAGGCGTTGGGCGGCGCGGATTCCCAGCTTTCCAAGATTGGCGTCACGACTGTCCAAGCGGCTTCGACTTGGTCGGCACGCATGAATAACGCCGCGTTTCCGAGCATGGCGTCCAGCAACAGTGTTTCATACGCCTCGGGCTGGTCGCCGGGAAACTGTTCGGCATAATCGAATTGCATCTCCACGGGTTTCAGCCTCAAAACCTGTCCAGGCTGCTTGGCCTGAAACTTCAATGTGATGCCTTCATTGGGTTGGATGCGAATGAGCAGCGCGTTGGGTTGCAGATCACGCAGGGCACTAGGCGGAAACGACACGTGCGGCACCGGTCGAAACTGCAGTACAACTTCCGAGGTGCGGGCCGGCAGGCGCTTCCCGGTGCGAACGTAAAACGGTACGTCCTGCCAGCGCCAATTGTCTATGAAGAACTTGCTGGCGACGAATGTCTCGACCACGGAATCCTTATCGACGCCGGGTTCAGCACAATACGCCGGCACCTTTTCGCCGCGAACCCAGCCCGAACCGTATTGCCCGCGGGTCACGCATGAATCAATCTGCGCTGTCGTCATCGGCCGAATGGCTTTTAGCACGTCCACTTTCTTGTTGCGAATCTCGTCAGCCTCGAACGAGACCAATGGTTCCATGGCGATCAGGCTGAGCATTTGCAGAAGGTGATTCTGCAACATGTCACGCATGGCACCCGATTGCTCGTAGTAGCCGCCGCGGTGCTCGACGCCGACTTCTTCGGCCACAGTGATCTGCATATGGTCGGCATAACGGCGATTCCACACCGGCTCGAAAAGCGAGTTGGCGAAACGAAAGGCAAGGATGTTCTGCACTGTCTCCTTGCCGAGATAGTGATCGATGCGGTAGACTTGGTTTTCATCAAAGTCGCGCGTCACTGTGCGGTTCAACGCTTGCGCGGTCGCCAAATCCCGGCCAAACGGCTTTTCGATGATTACACGCGTACGCTTGCGGTCGAGAGAAAAGCCAGCCTCTGTGAGTTTGGCACAAACATCGCCAATGAGCGTGGGGCTAATGGCAAGATAAAACAGTCGCTGGATCGGCACTTTCCACTCGGCGGCGCGAGCGTTGGTGAACGATTTGATGTCGCTGTAGGTTTTGACGTCACCCAAATCGCCCTGGCGATAGAACACGTGCCCGGCGAACTTCTCCCAGTCGGCCGCCGCAATTGGGCCACTGCGCGAGGCCTGTTGCGCGCCACGGAACAGGTGCTGCCGAAACTCATCCTCGGACATGGCCTTGCGATCCACACCAATGACTGCGAACTGATCTTCGAGCCAACCATCTTGCTGGAGGTGATAAATCGCGGGAATGAGCTTGCGCCATGTGAGGTCGCCACCGGCACCAAAAATAACCACCACGGTCGGATCAGGT
>JANLTA010000034.1:0-2099 GCA_031362705.1 Gemmataceae bacterium
GATGGGAATGCCGCGAACCAGTTCCATGACGAAGTACGGCCGGCCGGATTCGGTCGCCCCGGCATCCAGCACCCGTGCGATGTTCGGATGATCCATCAGCGCGAGCGCTTGCCGCTCGGCGGTGAACCGGGCCATGACTTCGCGCGTGTCCATGCCCGGCTTGATGACCTTGAGCGCGACTTTGCGCTTCACCGGTTCCTGTTGCTCGGCGACGAACACCAGCCCGAAGCCGCCTTCGCCGATTTGTTCCTTGAGCTTGTACGGCCCGATCATCGTGCCGGGCTTTTCGGTGATGGGGGCGTAGTCGGCGGTTCGCCCTGGAGCGAGCGGTTGCGCCAGAAAGCTGCCGAGTTTTTCCTGCGCGGCCAAGAGTTCGTCGAGTTGCCGGCGCATGTCCGCATTGTCGCCGCAGGATTGATTGAGATAAGCGGCCCGTTCGGCGAGATCGCCGATGTCCAACGCTGCCTCGAATATCGCTCGTTCGTTCATGGACTGGGCCCTCGTGAAGCGTTCCCAGGAGACAATGCGCAGTCAGCCGGCCCAACCCGCCAAAAAAATGTCACGACTTCAACTTGTTAAACAGCCATGCCCTGGCATACGCCCAGGTTCGCTCGACGGAACGAAGGGACAACTCCATCGCGTCGGCGGCTTGTTGCGACGTTAGGCCGACAAAATACCGCAGTTTGACGATCTCGGCCGCTTGTTCATCGACTGATGCCAATTGCACCAGCGCCTCGTCGAGTGCCAACACATCGTCCGACAACTCGGGAGCGATGAGTTCGGACTCGACTAATTCCCGCCGCACGAGTCCGCCGCCGCGCTTGAGACTTGCCTGCCGTCTAGCGCTCTCGATGAGGATACGGCGCATCGCTTCGGCTGCCGCCGCGAAGAAATGCCGGCGATTGGCAAACTGTTGTTCACCGACCAGTCGCAAGTACGCCTCATGCACGAGCGCTGTGGCGTCGAGCGTATGGCCGGGCGCCTCATTGGCCATGTGCCCGGCCGCGAGCTTTCGCAGTTCGTCGTAGACGAGCGGCAACAGTTGATCGACGGCGTGTGGATCACCGGCATCGATGGCGGCGAGAATGTGCGTGACGTCGGGCATGCGGGCAAGATACTAGACGTGGAGCGATGCGTCACGGCTTCGCTGGTAGCGAGCTTGGGGTTTTCATCGCGTCCAGCTTAACCTTCCACTCGGCGGCCTTAGCGTCATAGCCTTTGCCCGGCTCGGCGGCGTGCCTGGCGGTGTAGAGTCTCACAAGCCGTTCAGTGGCTTCGGGAAGGCGAACCTTTCCTTGCGGCGGAATCTTGTCCGCGCGCTCCTTCATTCCCTCATAACCGGCAAGCAGAAGTGGCTCGGCGTCGGCGTAATTCTTTTGCCCGAGCAGGCTACCACCGAGCAATGACTTCGTAGTAAACGTGTTCCATAGGTCGGGTTGGGACTTTTCGCGGATCGCCAAACAATCGCGAAGGATAGGTTCAGCGTCGGTCCACTTTTTCTGTTCGAGGAGATTCCAACCTAGCAATGCCAATTGCCCTGCGTACGGTGCCGAACTCACCCCGGATTTCCGCTTGCTGACGTCGAGTAAATGACGCAGGAGCGGCTCGGCCTCGGCGTGTTCTCCGAGCGCGGGTAACAGAGTAGCCAGGTCTGCGATCGATTGCAGAGTGTCTGGGTGTTCTTCGCCCAACACGCGGCGGCGCTTTGTCAGCGCCTCGCGGCAATACGGTTCGGCTTCGCTGAATTTGCCCTGAAAATACAGCAGTGCGTACATGTTGCTGTTCGAGCTCAGAGTGTCCGGATGTTCCTCCCCCAGGACGCTGCGGCGCTTCTCAAGCGCCTCTCGAAGGTATGGTTCGGCCTCGCTTAGCTTGCCTTGGATCTGTAGTAGCGCACCCAAGTTACTGATCGACTTCAGCGTTTCCGGATGGCCGTCACCCAGCACGCGACGACGATTCTCCAGCGCCTCGCGGCAGTACGGCTCGGCATCGTTCGGCTTGCCCTTTAAATGCAACAGGAGGCTCATGTGGTCGATCGATTTCAACGTTTCCGGATGCTCCGCGCCCAGCACGCGCCGGTGCTTCTCCAGCGCCTCGCG
>JANLTA010000050.1:0-4108 GCA_031362705.1 Gemmataceae bacterium
TCACCATGGCGCGCTCGACGATGTAGGTGGCCGATGCGCGGGTGCCTTCATCCCAATTGATGGCCTTGGCGTAAGCGTCGGTGGCGGCGACCACACCGGCATGCGTGACGCCAACTTTGGGATCACCGGCCCACTCGGAAAGATTCTCCTTGATAAGCCGGCCTTTTGCTCCGTAGACGCGCGCCAACCAGCGCTTGAAATCCGTGTCCTGGCTGCTCGCCAGTTCTTCAGCAATTGCGATGGCCGGGTCAAATGCTTTTTGCAGCACTTCTTTCGCCGTGAACCGATACTTGGCATCCGCCGGCCCGTCGATGTATTTGTCCCGCAGATAGATTCCGAGGCGGTCAAACGACTTGGCCGCTTCGACCTTGTTGGCCGTATTGCCGTCCTTCATGCTCCGGGCCTTAACCGACAGGAACAGCGGCGCATCGTTGCCCAGTTCCTTGATCGCAACATCGTCGGTTACCTTGGCGGCAGCGGCCTTTGCCTTGCCCGACTCGTTGGGCCAGGCGGCAAACGCCCGCAGGGCCAGGTACTTGGATTCGGGTTTATCATTCGGCGCGATTGTGCTGGCGCGATCAATCCATTGACCGATCTGCTTCTTGCCGGTCTCGTCTTTTTCCAGTGGATCGACGAGCGGATCGTGGTCCGAGTTCCAGCGGCCCATCGCTGCTTCACGCAGGACGTGAGCGGCACGTTGCCGGCGGTAAATGGGTTTGAGTTCCTCCTCGATCGCTTTGTCGTCTTCGGGATACGCCTTGACTAACGCGGCCGCAGCAGCGGCTTTGCTATCCATGACCAGGGCCGCCACATACGACTTGTAGCCGGACTCCAGACCGGATGTGGTTACCTTCGCCGCCAACTCGCGGCGCTTGGCGGCTTCAAGTTTGCCTTGAGCAAGTTCGTAGGCGGCTTCGACTGATGCCAGGCTCACCAGGGCCGCGTTTTCGTATTCCTCTTCGCCACGAACCTTGTCGGCGAGGATGCAATCGTCGTTGATGGATTTCCAACCTTCTTTGGCCGCACGGAGTTGCCCGCGAATGCCATCGGCCAGCTCCGCGAAATAAAGGCTCTGCACCTTGGGCCGCGCGTTTTTCTCCGTCAGCCGCTCGGCCATGGCCCAAAGGTGTTGCAGGGTATCTTTGCGGACATCGGCCTTACCCTTAGTGAGCCGATCGAATTCGCCTAGCAACACCGCCAGAAGCGGCGGCGGATCGCCGTCCTTCAGTAGCGCTAACACATCGCCCACACTACCATCAGCGCGGGCGGTAATGATGGCCAATAATGATTTGTACAACAGCGGATTCAATGGCGGCGCTGCGTCGCGCAGCCAGACTTTTTCGAGGTCGCCGATGTCGTTGCGCTTTTCGTCGCCCTGACTCTTGGCGCCCAGGGTTAACTTGGGGAGCGACATCTCCAGATTCTTGACTCGATCCCAGCCGACTTCGTGACGCTTCTTAGTCAATTCAACCGCCACTTCGTTTGCGGTTTGGACATCGTCCGGCTTGCCGGTGCCGCGTAGGGCCGTGATCTTGGCTTCCGCGTTCACGACTTGCTGGGCCGTCAGCGTATTCGGTTCAGTGTTGATGATGGTGGCAATCAGTTTCCGCAATTCGTCGCTTTTCGGCACGCCAGTGTCGATTGGCACCGGGGGCACATACGCCACCGATCCACCTGAATTGCCGTTACCGCCACCGTTGCCGCCGTTTGGGTCAACGACCACCGGACCAGGGCCTAACAGTTTGACAGCGACCGCCCCGCCGCCGCCCAGGACCACAATCGCACCAACTATTCCCGCGATCAAACCGATGGGCGACTTCTTTTGTACGGCCGCGTTGGCCGCGCCGGGCCGCCAGTCTTTACCTGATGCCTTGGCGCTGGAATACGGTTCGCTCTTGCGCGCCGGCGCGGCTTTCGCCGGAGCCGCGCTCGTGCTCCACATGTCGTCGTCTTCGTGTTGCGCTGGAGCGAACGACTGACGTGCGGCATCGCGCACGTGTCGTGGCACGTCAATCTCGCCGGAACTGCTGAGCCCGCGTGGCTTGGCAGATGGACCTGACGGCGTTTCACGAACTTCGTCGGCAAACGCCGTTGGACCCATTGTTTCCATGAGGCCGGCGCGACGAAGGGCCGCGGGTTGTTTCACGGCGGTGCGAACAACGTCCGTCGTCGCCGTGGAAGTTCCCAAGTCCGCTTGAAAATCGTCGAACTTCGCATTGCCAGCTGGGCTTGGCGGATCGGGCACGTATGCCATCGTCGCGCTGGACGGCGCTTCGCCCTTACCATCGGAATCAAATCCGCTGACCCGTTGTGGCAAGGCCATGTCGGTCACCGACTGCATGTCGGGCAACGACAAGCCGACACTGCTGAACAAGCCGTTGACCAGGTCACTGCAAGTGGCGAAGCGGCCTTCCGGTTCCAGTGCTGTGCCGCGCGCGATCACCGCGCGCTCGCCGTCGGGCAAACCGCGTAGGTCGAGCCGGCCCTCGCCGAGTGACATCCACTGCTCGATCTGCGAAAGCGAAGTATCAATCGGCAGCCGGCCGGTGCGCAAGTGGTAATAAGTAACGGCCAACGAGTATTGATCGGTCCAACGTGTAAGCTTTTTACGCAACAACTCCGGCGCGGCATAATATGGCGTCATGCCCTGGCTGTTGGTCGAGACGGCGGAGACTGTCCCTTCCATCATCTTGGCCAAACCGAAGTCACACACCTTCACGTCGCCGGACTTCGTCAGCAGGATATTCTCCGGCTTGATGTCGCGATGGACGATGCTGCCTTCACGGTCGCCGTACGAGTGATTCTGCAAATTGAGATAGTCGAGCGCCTTGGCCGACTGGCGCATGTATTCGAGTAATTCCTTACCGGGGATGCCGGGCTGACCCATTTCCTGGCATTCGACCAGACGTTGCAGAAGATTCTTTGCGGCCAACTCGGTGAGAATGATCAAGTAGGCAGGGATCGGTCCGCCCGGTCGCGGGTAATCCTCGTCGGGGATGACCTGTCCCCACGCATCCAGCAACCAAAACGCCTGCATCTTCATCAGGTTCGGGTGGTCAAGCTCATCCTTGATCGTCTCGAGCGCGTTCCACTCCTGTTTACCTTTGATCCCCGAAAGATCTTTGACGACCTTGAGCGCGACTTTTGTCTTACCTGGGCCAGTCGCCTGCCAGACTTCGCCGTAGCCGCCCTTGCCCAGGCACTTCTCCATCTTGTAGCCGTGGACGACTTCCTTGCCTCGCTGAAAAATCTCCTCGGCGATCGGCGGCTTCTCCATCGAGCCGCTGCCGGTACCGGCACCGCTGCCCATGCCCGGCTTGATGACCTTCTGCAGTGCCTTCACCAGTTCGGTGCAATTGGGATAGCGCTCATCCGGTTTAAAAGACAAAGCGCGCTTAATGACCGGCTGCTCTTCCTTCGAAAGGAAGTCGATATCGATCGCCCCGATGCTGATCAGCGCGACGACCGCATCCTTACTGTCAGCGTCGTACGGCAGGCGGTTGCACCGCATCTCGACATAGCTGACTGCCAATGAGTATTGATCGCTGTACGGGCTGGCCCCGCGATAGTTGACGATTTCCGGCGCGGCATACGCGGGCGTGAACATGGGTTGTCCGGCACTGGTGCGGACATCGCCGCCGCCCAGCAAGCCCGCGAGTCCGAAGTCGCAGACCCACACGCCGCCGCCGACTGTGAGGATGTTGGCCGGCTTGATGTCACCGTGGCGCAACGCTGCCGGCTGACCCTGACCCAAATTGTGAACCGGCCGATTAAGGTAATCGATAGCGTCGGCCGATTGGCTCATGTAGTGCAGGAGTTCATCAATCGGCAAACCGGGCTTGCCCGCTTTGAGGCACTCGTCGAGCCGGTCGGCGAGACTTTTTTCGCCGAGACCCATCGCGATGATGAGTTCGCATCCGCTGTTCTGAAATTCGGTGGTGTCGTTGACGTTGTCGCCGAGGATATTGTCGTTGGCGTCTTTGAGCCAGAAGCTCGAAAGCGGTGAAAGGTGCGGATGGCGGACGTTTTTCAGCAGCTTGATGGAGCGGTATTCGCGCAGACCCTGATTGTTCCCCATTGAGAGGAATTTCAGCGCGCACTCAATGCC
>JANLTA010000063.1:0-6900 GCA_031362705.1 Gemmataceae bacterium
CTAAGCGCAAGCAAAGCTGCAAATTGGAACATTGGTGCGAATCCTCGTTGGTCGATCGAGAAAGAAATCCCCTAGAACAGATTAGGTGATTCGCATCGACTGGGCAAGCGGGGCAGCTCTCTGCACTCTACGATAGCGGAATGATCTCGACGGCTCCGCCAGCCACCACGTCCACCCGCAACTGATGTCCTGCCAGCAATCGCATCCCGACCAGCGGTTCGTCGCCCACTACATATATGATGACCTTCTTACGAGTGCCGCGCCATTCCACTTCGCCCATGCAAACATCGAACGAGGATGTTGAACCATCCGCTAAACGTGCCGATCCGCCAGCACTCCTGACATATGCCAACGCGCTCACGACGGCAGAGGGCAGTGTCAACGATTCGGTAAATCCAGTATCAACAATCGCATCAATTTCCGCTTCGGAATTGTTGGTGCCCCGCAAGCGCAGGCGCACAACGGCCTCGCGCCGATGATTCACGGCCCCGTTGATCATTGTTCCTAGCCCATGCGGCAGGTGGTTGGTTGTCCGACGCAGGCCAACCAAATATCCGCTGAAGGTAAGCGACTCAACAGACGCGAAACGGCGTTGTAATCATCCGCGTCCATCTCAAACTCTCCGGTGACGACATCAATGGCAACAATCTTGCCATCGTCGTCGCGCCGGAGCGAAGGCCGCACATGGCGGTCGTATGCTTCCGCTCCAAGCCGAGCGAGTTCTTTCAGATTTCGGGTTGGTGTTGCCGTCGTCATTTGCAGTTCACTCCACCACCCACGTATCCCCGCTGTTGAATAACTTGTCCATATCGCCGAGGCCTTTGGCGGCGATGGCTTCTGTCACTTGGCCGTTCAACAGTTCGTCGTAACTGGGCCTGTCAACGGCGCGGAAGACACCGACCGGCTCAGGTAAATTATTGTCCTTGCTCATCTTGCCGAGCATGAATGCCAGCGAGGCGTCCGGCGACTTTTCATCGTGGAAGAGCAAGTCGTCTTCGCGGCATTCCTTGCCGAGTTGCACGACTTCGGGCTGCATGGTGTTGGGATTCACGCGCACGCCCTTGTCGCGATTCTTGCCGAAGATCAACGGCTTGCCGTGTTCGAGATAGACGATATTGTCGTCTTTCACCGAGCGGTCCTGCGCGTACTTGAATGCATCCATGTTGAAGACGTTGCAGTCCTGGTAAATCTCGACAAAGGCTGTGCCCTTGTGCTTGGCGGCACGTTCCAGTGTGGCCACGAGGTGTTGCGTATCAATGTCCACCGAGCGCGCAACGAACGTCGCTTCGCAACCCAACGCGAAGACCAATGGCGACAACGGGTTGTCCACGGAACCCATTGGTGTGCTGTACGTCTTTTTGCCCATCGGACTCGTGGGCGAATACTGTCCCTTGGTCAGGCCATAGATTTGGTTATTGAACAACAGAACTTTCACATCAAGGTTCCGACGCAGCACGTGCAGCGTGTGATTGCCGCCGATGGAGAGACCATCGCCGTCGCCGGTCACCACCCATACCTGCAAGTCCGGCCGACTGATTTTTACGCCACTGGCAATGGCCGGTGCACGACCGTGAATGCCGTGGAAGCCATACGTGTCGAGGTAGTACGGGAACCGGCTCGAACAGCCGATGCCGGACACAAAGCAGATATTCTCTTTGGCGATGCCCTGGGCCGCCAGCACCTTTTTCATCTGCGCCAGAATCGAGTAGTCGCCGCATCGCGGGCACCAGCGGATCGCCTGATCGCTGGCGAATTCTTCCGGCTTGACAACCGGCAGTGTGGCTACGGACATATGTGTAAGCTCCGATTCGTATGTGTTCGTTGCGTTCGTTATTCTTTCAACCAACCATCGACTTCATCTTGTCAACGAGTTCGCGGACGAGGAACGGTTTGCCCTGCACCTTATTGTACCCTTTAGCGTCCACCAGGAATTTGCCGCGGATCAGCAGCGACAGTTGGCCGCTGTTCAGCTCGGGAATCAGCACCTGTTTGTAATTCTTGAGAATCGCGCCCAAGTTCTTTGGGAATGGATTCATGTAACGCATGTGAGCATGTGAAACCGACTTGCCGGCTTCACGCATTTGTTCGACGGCCGCTCGAACGGCACCGTAAGTGCCGCCCCAACTCAGGGCCAGCAATTCGCCTTTAGCGTCTCCCAACACATCCTGTTCTGGAATCGCGTCAGCAATGTTGGCGACCTTATTGAAGCGAGTGTCCACCATGTGTTGATGATTGTCGGGCGCGTAATCGATATTGCCCGTGATATCCCGTTTTTCGATGCCGCCGACGCGGTGTTCCAAACCCGCCGTGCCGGGAATCGCCCACGGTCGCACAAGCCTGCTGTCACGGTAGTACGGCAAATAGTCGCCGGTCGGCGTGAAATAGCCGTTCGACGATGGTGACTGAGCCTTACCCTTCGGATGTTTGACTTCAATCGGCGGGAGATCGGCGAAGCTTGGAATCCGCCAGGGTTCCGAGCCGTTGGCCAGGTAGCCGTCCGTCAGCAACATGACCGGTGTCATGAACTGCACGGCCAGGCGCACTGCCTCTTGTACCATGTAGAAGCAATCGCCAGGGCTGGCGGCAGCAACAATCGGCACCGGGCTTTCGCTGTTGCGACCGTACATGGCCAACAACAAATCCGCTTGCTCCGTCTTGGTCGGCAAGCCCGTGCTGGGGCCACCGCGCTGCACGTTGATAATGACCATCGGCAATTCGGTCATCACACCAAGGTTCATCGCCTCGCCTTTGAGGACGATGCCCGGCCCGCTCGACGCAGTGGCGGCGATTTCGCCGGCGAACGACGCGCCGCACACCGCCGACATCGCCGCGATTTCATCCTCGGCTTGGAAGGTACGAACGCCGAATTGTTTCATTTCCGACAGTCGATGCAAGATGTCGCTGGCCGGCGTGATGGGATAGCCGGAGAAGAACAGGTTCTTACCACAGCGCCGAGCGGCGGCGACCAATCCCCACGCAGTCGCATCATTGCCGGTGATGCTGCGATACTTGCCCGCTGGCAGTTTGGCCTTCGGCACGATGTAATGCTTGGCGAACACTTCCGTCGAGTCGCCGTAGTTGCGACCGCCGTGCATCGCGCGGATGTTGGCTTCGACGAACTTCGGGTTCTTCTTGTATCTGACCTTGATCCACTCTTCGGTAATGCTCGAATCGCGCTCATAGAGCCAGTAGACGAGACCCAGCGCGAAGAAGTTCTTGCACCGGGCGGCTTCCTTTGGTGACATGCCCAGCCCGGCGACAGCATCAATGGCCAACCGCGTCATTTCGACTTTGTGTACGTCGTACTTCGACATGAGTGTTTCATCGTCGAGCGGGTTCTTGTCGTATTCCGCCTTTTTGAGATTTGACGTATCGAACTCATTCGAGTTCACGATCAGGATTCCGCCACGCTTTAGGTCGGCAATGTTGGTCTTGAGCGCGGCCGGATTCATCACAACGAGTGTGTCAACCACATCGCCGGGTGTGTAAATGTCGCTGGCCGAGAAGTGCAACTGAAAGCCCGACACGCCGGCCAAGGTGCCCGCAGGAGCGCGAATCTCGGCGGGAAAGTCCGGGAATGTGCTGACATCGTTGCCAAATGCGGCTGATGTGTTCGTAAGCTGGCCGCCGACGACCTGCATACCATCGCCGGAGTCGCCGCAAAACCGGATCACGGCCTCTTCCAGCGTTTCGGTCGGCTTATTATTGGGGCGCGTGGTCGGCGGCGTCGCAACAGCGGACATGCATAACTCCTCAAACCGATGCGCAGCAAGCACTTCGGCAATTTCCAGACACTCGCGGGCTTCAATAGGTGATTTTATCGCTTTCCCCGTTATCCTCAAGTCGCATCCGCCGCGGAACCGCGGTAGTACGAGCAAACAATCCATGGCGGACCGGTAAAATGCTCACGACACCATGAAAAGGATAGATCCCACGCCGTGGAACCCCAGCAAAGCCCAGCTCCTTGCCGCATACAACAAGCGCGTCCCGGATGTCATGGATGAAGCCCGGAAGGTGCAAAACTCAACTCAACTCAATTCAGACCCAACTTGCGTTTGACGTTGGCCAGCGGCACCGAACGTTTCTTGCCTTCCGCGCGCTTGGCCTTGCGCAGGGTCATCAAGTCCTCAGCGTCAGCCAATCGTTCCTGAATCGCGCAGAATTCCTCGTACGATAGGACAACGCTCTTTTTCTTGCCATTCTTCATCACGATTTCCGGATGCAGTTTCAACATGCGTTGCCCCGATTAATACGCGTCCTTCCGATGGACCACGCGATAGATCATAACGACTTGTCCCTCAACTTCAAACAATACCCGGTATTTTCCGACGCGCAGCCGAAATTCGGGAGTAAAGTTTGTGAGTCGTTTGACATCACCCGCCAGGTCGTGTCGAAGCTCCTCAATCTTACCAACAATTCGGCCCTGTGTCGCCCTTGGCAGCGCCTCCAAATCCTTGACTGCGCGAGGCTTCAACTCGATTTCGTACTCCATGCAGCCATTCCTCACTCAGCAACAATCTTGCTTGAAACAATGCTACCGGCCATCAACGACCATGTCAAAATGTGAGTGGACTGGTCCTCCCCAACCCCAGCGGCCTCAACACCCACTACCAACCCCCCGCCCTCGCACGGCTCTTCGGCGACCTGCGCCTCTGGGCGAATGCGGAGCATGAGCGACGGGGTAGCAACTCGACCAAACGCCGGATCGTACATCGATAATTCACGACACCTCTTGTCCCCTTTTGTCGTTGGTGCTCACTCCGGTCGCTGACGCATTCCGGCTCCCCCTAACGACACCCGAATTAGTCCTTATACTTGTGAGCGGACTCTCTCGGGGCTATGATGAGACGTAACTCCCTTAACTTTTCGTGGTCAAAGTCATGTCGCGAATTCATGCCCGCTTGGTCTTGAATCAACTTGAGCGCCGTGATGTGCCAGCCGGCTGGCTGGCCACCGCAGCCGACGCCGGTGGCGGACCGCATGTCATTATTCGCACCGACACCAACAGCGACGGCAAGGCCGATACCATTGCCTCGTCTTTTTTTGCCTTCAATCCCAACTTCCGAGGCGGCGTCCGCGTGGCCACGGGAGATTTTGACGGCGATGGACATGATGAGTTAGTAACGGCGGCCGGCCCAGGTGGTGGACCGCATATCAAGATTTGGAATGTGGATACACAAGGCCATGTCATGGGCTTGCGAGAGGAGTTTTTCGCGTTTGATCCAAGTTTTCGTGGCGGCTCCTGGGTTACAACTGGCAATTTTGATAGCAATCACCGCGCCGAACTGATTGTCGGAGCTGGCGAAGGTGGTGGGCCGCACGTGAGAGCATTCTCAGATTCCGATCATGACGGGCGTGTCGGTGACAACCTAAGAAGTGAGTTCTTCGCCTTTGATCCGGCATTTCGCGGTGGGGTCCGGGTGGCAAACCAACCAGACGGGTTAGATCTGGGACATCTCCTGGTAGCGGCCGGGCCTGGCGGCCAACCTCTCATTCAAGTCTACAACCGGCTCTCGAACGCAGGCATTGAATGTCAATTCTTGGCCTTCGATGCTGGCTACAGCGGTGGCGTATTCGTGGCAGCGTCCGACAACTTTCTCTATGCAGGTGGCAACAAACAGGTCGCTGTCTTTCACCGGCGTTGGTCCGAAGTAAACTTGCCGCAGGGAGTCCCACCTAGGCCCGCGCCTCCCATTGGCACAATTTCCATTGGCGGTTATTATAACTATTCTCTCGTCACAACGCTTGATTTTGGGGTTGCCACTTGGCGCGGCGGCGCGCGTGTTAACGTCTCTAGTTTTTCGCACCCGGGGTATTACTCGAATTTGGTGGTATCGTACGGAGCGGGTGGGCTTTCCCGCGTCTCCAGCTTCAATGTTAACATTGTTGACCCTTGGGTCTATTCTCCAATTGCACCCTTGCACAAAGCCGATGAGTTCTTCGGCTTTCTTGCTCCTGATGGAAGTGCCTACAATGTGGGCGTCTTCACGGCATCAGGGCGATAGGTCATTAACGCCCGACGCCAGCCAAACTGCCTTCGCCTCGTCAAAGCCATGTTAGCGACTGGCCCTGCCACAGGACGGCCCTCTGACAATGCAGAATCGCTCGCACGTCGTTCCAAAGCGAAGAGACGGTCCCGGAATTCGACCCTGGAAGGGTCGCAGCTATTAGCCGGTGGTTGAGCGAAGCGATACCACCGGTTAGCGATCCATCCCATATCATCGACCCCGAAGGGGTCGCAGCCCCATTCCACAAATACATCGCAGAGTATTCGCCAATGGCCTCAACCTATCTGGGCCTGCATTATCACCTAGTTTTCGCCACCAAGAACCGCGCACCCACCATCAATCCCGTGTGGCGCACTCGCCTTCACGAATACCTCGGAGGCACAGTGGCCAGCCTAGATGGTTTTCCGCAAGGCATTGGCGGCGTCGCCGACCACGTCCATCTATTGGTTGGCCTCAAGGCCACACACTGCCTGGCGGATTTCATGCGCGAGTTGAAAAAGGCCAGTTCGATTTGGGTTCACGACATCATCGGTCAACACGATTTTGCCTGGCAAGAAGGATACGCTGCGTTCACCGTCAGCCCCACCGCACGTGAACCCGTCCGCAATTACATCGCCCGGCAGGAAGAACATCACCAATTGAAAACGTCTCGTGAGGAATTGATCGAACTATTGCAAAGGGCTGGCATCGAATACGATCCAAAGTACTTTGAATGATCGAATGTTACGACGGGCTATGACCCCTCCGGGGTCATCGTCGTGGGGGACCATTAGCCGGTGGTATCGCTTCGCTCAACCACCGGCTGGTATATTCACTGCTCCACTCTGTACCCACGGGGAAATGGGTGGTGGAATCGGAACCTCTTCGGAGATGAGACCGTCCGCGGCTGGGC
>JANLTA010000091.1:0-3493 GCA_031362705.1 Gemmataceae bacterium
GTAAGCCGCCGCCGTCGCCGGAATCATTGGTGTTGCCGTCGGCGATCGTCAGTCGCGCGAATGACGCGGAAACGCCGCTATTCACTTCAAACACGCGGCTCGCCCCGCCGCCGCTGACAGTCACGCCAACCGCCGTGCCGGTGATCGACATGTCGCTTGCGATCGTGAGTTGGCCTGTGGAGAGTGTGATGGCCGTCACACCCGGAGCAAAGATGATGTCATCTAGTCCCGGATTGGTCGTCTCGTCGTTTGCTGCTGCGACGGCCGCTCGCAGTGACCCGGCACCGGAGTCGAACGAGTTAAGGACTGTGAACGTGGATGGAACTGTGCGGTCTTCCAACCCATTCACGAACAAGCGTGACCGGTTCAACCCCCGGCGAATCGGCCGCGTGACCGGACGGAAGAACACATTGCGAATCCAGGAACGCATTGTCATGACAAACTCCAAGTAGCGTGAGAAAAACCGTCCACCCCGCAGGTGAACTCATGTTTGGCGTGGCGAAGATCTCGAGGCGTAATAGTCCGGCTATTGCGTCAATTCACTGTCCATACTCTTTAAGTGCGCTTTCGCGGAAATCGTCTCTATCCGAAACGAAAATTTGCGAGTTTAGACTTGGTGTTCGAATACTAACATCGTTGCCGCCTCAGATAACTGCGGTACGGCACAAGAATACTGAAGGTAAAAGGTTGCCTGCATTCAAAGTTAGAACACTTAATCCCACGTCTTCCACTGGCGCGTTTCGCTGTCGTAGTGCCATCCACCCATCATTTCGGCGGGGTCGCTAAACGTGAACCCGTAGCGTAAGTCGTCGGCAAAGTAACACGCACTCGGGTTCTCCTTTAGCAGATACGGCGGTTCCGGAATATCGCCCAGCAAAGCCAATCTCTGCGGATATTTTCCATGATGCACTCGATGGTCTTCAATGCGCGGCACAAGTAACTCGCAGTACTTCTTTGCCTGCTCAATGTCGTGGTGATTAAGGGCATTGCCGAAAGGTACCGAAATGACTGTTGAAGCAGCTAAAACTGCGCACCCCAATAGAACCCTATGAAAAGGCCAAGCCTCTTTGATGGTCTGCAACACTACAAATACTACGAACCAAATTGCAAAGACGGGCAATGCGATACAAACAACAAAGCCAATCGCAAACAGGGTGTGACTGAATGACCCGCGACCGAAATATGCCAAAGCACCGTTGATCAATACCGACCAAATCAAGAATATGCCTGTGAGCCGCTTGCCCGAGTACACATCACCCACGCCGGTCGTACTCCGTGTCGGGCTCGCGTGGCCGCACGCGGATCCAGACGCCGCGGACGAAGAAGCTGACGGCGTAGGCCCAGAATAACACAACGAGCGCGGCTTGCTGCAGCACGATGCCGGCCAACAATGCGAACGGCAACAGGGCCATCGGGCGGCGGCGTTTGCCGCGCAACATTTGTTTGGTGAGATGTGGATACGCCACGTTGGAAACCATGAGCAGCGCGACCACTACGGCTCCGATGGTCGCCCAGGCTTCAAGGAATATCTCGACGCCCGGCGTATCGAACTGCGGCCATTGCCGGCCCAGCGAACCACGGACGATTGCCAGTGAGGCAATGCACCCGGCGGCGGCGGGTGATGGCAGCCCGCGGAACTTCTTCGAACCCTCAACCATCTCCACATTGAAGCGAGCTAAGCGCAGGATCGCGCACATCATATAGAGGGATGCCACTGCCGCGAGAATCTGATGGAGGAACGGTTGATCCCGGCCGGGACCGACTTGCAACAACAGGAATGCAGGTGCAACGCCGAAGCTGATGGCATCGCACAAGCTATCCAGTTCGGCCCCAAATCGGCCGGCTGCCTTGAACAGACGAGCGAAGTAACCGTCAAGCGAATCGAACACCATCGCCGCGCAGATGAGCCAGCCGCTGCCGGCCAAGAACATCCGGTCGGCTTCCGGCGACGAATCGATCTTGCCGATTCGGCTGGCGTAGGCAATCGCGGCCAAACCGCAGACGGCGTTGCCGAGCGTGAGGAGTGTCGGTACCAGGGCATTCTTCTTCATCTGTCATAATGTACACCACTCGGCCACCGGTTGCAACCGTGCCAGTTATTCGCTAGTGTTTTAGTTCGTATTCTCTGTGCTTCCTTTGTACCTTTGTGGTTGATCTTAAGACCCACCACAAAGACACAGAGATCACAAAGAAGCACAAAGAAGAACATCCAAGCATTACTACTTGCCGTAAAACACGCCATGAAGATCGCAGTCATCGGTACCGGCTACGTCGGCCTTGTCACCGCCACCTGTTTTGCTGAAAGCGGCAACGATGTCGTCGGCATCGACAAAGATGCCAACAAGATCGCCACACTGGAGTCGGGCAAGCTGCCGATTTACGAACCCGGGCTATTGGAATTGGTGCAACGCAATCGCAAGGAAGGCCGGCTGACGTTCACGACCGAGTTCACCGCTTCGGTGCTGCCAGCGAAGTTGATCTTCATCGCCGTTGGCACGCCGCAGTCAGACGCCGGCGACGCCGACCTCTCGGCCGTGTGGGCCGTTACCAAAGCCATTGCTGCTACGTTGAAGGCCAACCCGGCCGCCGCGGCAGGTAAAGTCGTGGTCACCAAGTCCACGGTACCCGTGGGCACCAACAAGGCCGTCGCCGAGTTGTTGGCAAAGGAAGGCTGCCCGCCCGGCGTCGAAGTCGCATCAAATCCCGAGTTTCTGAAAGAAGGTGCGGCACTCGATGATTTCATGAAGCCCGACCGCGTGGTCGTCGGAGTGCGCAAGCCCGAAGTCGCCGAGACTCTGCGGCAGCTTTACGCGCCGTTTCTTCGCACCGAACATCCGTTTCTGGTGATGACACCTGAAAGCGCGGAGATGACGAAGTATGCCGCCAATGCCATGCTCGCCACCAAGATCAGCTTTATCAACGAGATGGCCAACCTTTGCGACAAACTCGGCGCGGATGTCAACGATGTTCGCAAAGGCATGGGCCACGATCAACGCATCGGCTTCCAGTTCCTGCACCCCGGCCCCGGCTATGGTGGCAGTTGTTTTCCCAAAGACGTGAAGGCGATCATCGCGCTAGGTCAACGTAATGGTTTGGAACTGGCGCTGATGGAGGCCGTGGATGAAGTCAATCGCCGGCAAAAGCACGTGCTGGTTCGCAAGGTTCGGCAACACTTCGGCGAGTCGCTCAAGGGCAAGACGCTGGCCGTGTGGGGTCTGGCATTCAAACCCAAAACCGACGACATTCGCGAGGCCCCGGCCCTGACTCTGCTGGACGAGCTACTCAAGGACGGCGCGAAATGTCGCGTCCATGACCCCGAAGCGATGAACAACGTGCGGGCCGAATATGGCGACAAGCTCACTTACTGTGATCGGCCCTACGATGCGCTGGCCGGTGCCGACGGCTTGGTCGTCGTCACCGAATGGCCGGAGTTCCGCCAACCGGATTTTGAGTTACTGAAATCGCAACTGCGCGACCGCGTGATCTTCGATGG
>JANLTA010000143.1:0-1708 GCA_031362705.1 Gemmataceae bacterium
CCACCATCGCCGCCTTCGAAAGTCGGAATGCGCTTCAATTGGAACAAACCAAAGGGGGAGAAGGCCAATTTGAAGGCTGAATGGGGCGAAGCGCAGCGCCGCTACACCGAGGGCGACGGGAGCGACGCAATATTTGACCCGATTGAAATGGGAATAGAAAATGACGGTGAGCAGTTTGCGGACGTGGCCCAGAGGGCGGCTGATGGCGAAGAAGGGTTCAGCCCGGCACTTTCGAAAGCCATAGATCGTGCGCGCGAGACGGGGGATCCTCAACCGGTTGATATTTTGCTGCCGGTCGAACCGCCGGTCAATCCACTATACCCGACCCCGCGCTCTACGATCTTGGGGCTGTATCGCATCAGGGTGAAGGGCGTGGTCGTCGTTAAGGACGGTAAATATAAGATTGTCGGAAGAGCAACCGTCGATGACACTGGAAAGTTCAACTACGTAAATGACGGACAGGGATCACGAAGCACATTCGGCAAACTGCTTCTTCTTTATGGACAAATGGCTCCTGACCTTGCCACCGGCCACCGCAAGGACGACAATCTAGCAGATGACTTCATTCGCTGGTCCCGCAATCAACGGCAAATCGGGGGAGCCGGCACCGAATATTCCGTTCGAGCGGACCGGGATGCCGACGTGGAACTTTGGGGCGAGGTCAGGTAACGTCCGGCGATGGAATCGATGCCCAAAATATACGAGAACATCGACGCCGGTATGCGCGCGCTGCGAGATGGCTGCGAGCCGGAGCGATATCGAGAGGCGGGCAGGTAGTCGTGTTTTCATCAGTGTTTTCGACAACTTTGTCCGTGTTGCTGGCGTGGTTGGCGACGAGTATCACAGTGTGGCTCTTCATCGGATTGGTGGGCGTTGCAGTCGGTGGCAGGGCTGGAGCCATTCCGCTGGCTGCTCTGGCTGAGGGTGGCGTCGCGATCCTCGCTGGTGCGATCTTGATATCTGGGTTGCTTTGGCTTCCGGCCATACTGGTCGTGAGACGACGAAGCCAGGATGCAAGAGTCTTGGCCACAATGATGGCGCCATTGTCGGCGTTAGCGCTCGATGTGCTGTTCAATTTGTACAGAATTGCAAAATTCGACGACGCTCAATTCGGAATCGACTGGATCTTTGTGGCATCGTTCGCTCCCATCATGATGATGTTCACTGGTTTTTTCTTTGCTTTTCACCGACGGCTTACGTTGCCGAGTGATGCGAAATGAGGAATTCGGTGCCGCAAGCACAGTAGGCGCCAAGGGACTGACAGACCAACTCAGCCAACAGCCATCTGGAACGTTCCTCCGCCGCGCGGCATACGTCCCAGTGGGCGCAGCTTCTCCGACATGGACAATGAGCACGCGCGATTTGGAGTCCCCTAGCGATTCGACGGTCGCGGCGTTTGCAGGGCTTGTGGTTGCCGAGGCCACAAAATGGTTCGCAAGCAAGGCGCCCGACCTGTGGGGCAAGCTCTCGCAGGGCGATCGAGATGCGTTGATTGTCGATTGCCATAACTTGGGACACAAAAAGTTAGCCATGAAATATCGCGAAGAAATGGAACGGGACGGCAAGTATATTCCTGAACCGGGCGATTCAGGCAGGCGCCATCGTGCGAATGCGGCGTCAATTCGATAGCGGCTGGACATGCTTTGGGTTTCTTGGTCGTTATCGCTTACCTGATTTCATTTGTATTTCTGCTCGGCGATTAAAGCGC
>JANLTA010000491.1:0-3725 GCA_031362705.1 Gemmataceae bacterium
GCCGCCGCCTGACGGAACAGCTCCAAAGTCGTCATATATATGGTGGCGCGGGCGGCGTGCCACGGCGAATCGACTCCGTGCAACACCTCGGCACGTTGAATCAGTGACGCCAATTGCGGTTGGCCATCGAAAAAGTCAAAGCCCGAAGCGATGAAGGCTACGAGTTTCTCGCGAATGGTGCCGTCCATTGCAACGGCTTGAGCAAGGCGTTCTTGCATCTGTCGCGCCGAACGCGCCAATAGCGCGAAGTAGAGATCATCTTTATCGTGGAAGTAACGATAGAGGGTGCCTTTACCGACGTCGGCAGCCGCGGCAACATCTTCCATCCGGACTTCGTGATAGTCTTGACCGCCGAATAACTGGACTGCCGCCGTGAGCATCTTTTCTTTTTGATTGGGGACCTTAGTACGCACGCCGCGCCGTCCTCTCATCGCCGAAAATGTGAATCAAGCAATTGGGATGATACGTTGGACGTGAAAGGGAGCAAGTGTCGTTCAAGAATCTCAATAACGCGACTGTTATTCCGGGTCGGCCCAACGGCCGTGCAACCGATCTTTGATGGCTCGGCAAGCGCGGCTCCAATAATTACGGACAGTCCTTTCGTCGCACTGAAGCAGTTCACCGACTTGTTGCTGCGTCAAACCGTGGTAATAAATCAAGCCAAAGACCTCGCGCTCCTTGGCCTGGAGTTCGGCAACTTCCAGATGAAACTGCTCCCAGCGCAGCAAGTCATCGCCATCGGAATCAGCCGCGGCCGGCTCGGCGTTGTGCGGCGAGTCCACGGGCTGATTCGGATCGATGACGCCGCTTTTGTACTTGGCATTCAAGCGACGAAAATGCCGGGCCAGGTCGATCAGTTCGCAGCGAATGGTTCTGGCCGCCAGGGCAAACAGCGAAACAGTATTGTCGAATTCGCAGGTACCCAAGGTGCCCAACAGTCGCAGCGACGCGTTTTGCATCACATCGTCGGTATCGACCCAGCGGCCCACGAATGGATAATCCCTCAACATACGGTGAGCGAGCCGTTCCAGTCGATCCTGCATCCGGACGATCAGGTCATTGCGGGCGGCACAATCGCCCCTTTGAATGCGCTCAACGAGCAACTTGAGGTTAGTCGTATCGAAGTCTGTGGTCGGCATGACGGGGCCCGCGTGGTGCAACTTCACCATTTCAGCGAGTCGGCAAAACAATGCAAGGGTATTTGGGTACGGAATGGTACTAGAATGCGAAAAACCTGCGCCATTTAGTGGTTGTGGCCATCGCCGTCCGGGGGTGCGACCATCCCAGCCAAGGCCGTTTGCACGGAGTCCAACAGCCGCTCAATGGCAAACGGTTTGCGAATGTAGTCCACCGCCCCCAGCAACTCGGCGTAGGCCCGGTGGCGGCTGCCCTCGCTGGAATTGATGGCGATAAACAGCGGGGCATCGGGTTGATTGTGGAAATGTTCCAACACGGGGTAGCCGCCGAGTCTCGGCATGGCCATGTCGAGCACGACCAGATCGGGCTTGTGTTCGGCGATCAGTTGCTTGGCCTCAAAACCGTTTTGACCGACGAACGTGTGATACCCCTGCCGGTTCAACGTCGAGCGGAGCGACTCGGCCAAATCGCGGTCGTCATCGACGATCAAGATGGTTTTGCCGTCGGCCATTTCGCTAAGCTATCATTCTCGAATCGGTGTCTCAAGACGATTGGCAGCGCGAAGGAGCCCGCATGTCCGCCCGGTTCACGGTTCTCGCCAGTGGCAGCTCCGGCAACGCCACTCTGCTGGAAGCCGGCGGTTTTGGCCTATTGCTCGATTGCGGACTGTCCGCCCGCCAAATCGGTCATCGGCTTGCGTTGCGCGGTCTCACGTGGCGCAATATTCATGCCGTGATCCTGACTCATACGCATAGCGATCATTGGTGCGCCTCGGCGCTGAAAGCGCTTGCGACCCATGCTGTGCCGCTTTATTGTCATGCCGATCATTGTGCGGCATTGGAGTCGAGTGTACCATTTACCTGCCTGCGAGACGCCGGGCTGGTGCGTCATTTTGCCGCCGCCGAATGGCTGGACATGTCGCAGCACTTGCGGGTGATGCCACACGCTGTTTCACACGACGCTGATCCGACTTTTGCCTTTCGTTGCGAAGGAATTGGCGGCCTGTTCGGCGCGGATTGGTCCGTCGGCTACGCCGCGGACCTTGGAACATGGGACGACGAATTGGTGGAATTGTTGGCCGACGCCGACATTTTGGCCATCGAATTCAACCACGACGAACACATGCAACGGTCCAGCGGCCGATCGCGCGACCTAATTGAACGAGTCCTCGGCCCGCGCGGACATCTCTCCAACCGTCAGGGAGCCAAACTTGTTGCGGCCATCCTCGAACGTTCTACCCGGCCACCATCGGCCGGAATCGTGACGCTACATCGAAGCCAACAATGCAATACACAACATTTAGTCGAAACTGCGGCCCGAGAAGTTCTGAATGGAGTTTGCGTGCCGTTGCATGTAGCCAGCCAACTGGAACCATTGCCAACATTGGAACTGCGGCCACGCCGAAGCTCAATTCGCAACGCTCCCAGGCCGCGACGACAAGCGGTCGCCATACCGGGATTTTTCGAGGAATGATCAACGTCTCGCTCAACAAAAATGTGTCGAATCCAACTACTTACGAACAAAGTGGACCTGATCGGGATTGAACCGACGACCTCTTGAATGCCATTCAAGAAGATTAGTCACGCCCGAGAGCCGCAATCCTCGGGAATCTTAGGCATAGTATGCGTTTGTGATGTCGCAACAATGGTTGCACTAGAAAACATTGGACAACGAAATTATGCGGTAAACGTGCAAGCCGCGCGGAATTGTGCGGTATAGCGCGGTAGTGGCATCTGCGACTTGACGCTATTCAACGTCGGTTTCCGACGCCGATTTGAGTTCCGGCAACGCATGAAACTCGACAATGGTGATGGGCGCGTCCTTTGTCGTGTGATCGTGACGGTCGATCCACTGGCCCAGTTCCTTGGCGGCCAGTGTTTCGAGTTCGCGCAGTTCCTTGAGCAAGCCCGTATCGACCGAATGCTCTACCACTTCCTTGGCGTTGTCTCCGCTGCCGATGCTCTTGACGGTTCGAGCCATCAGGCCAGTCTTCCCGCCCGGAGCGTCCTGATACCATTCGGCGCTTGCACGATCAGCGATAACCTGTTGAAGTCGGGTCCATCGGTCATTCTGCGATTTGAGGCGATTGAGCCGCCGGCCAATACTGAAGCGTTCGGCTAGGCTCGCGAGCTTGCTTTCGTGATCCTTGACCCGCGCGGCGAAGTCGGGATGCTGTCGCCAGTTGTAAAGCTGCATCCGGGAAATCCCCGCAGCGTCGGCAATCTGTTGATCGGTTAGTTCGCCCTCGGCCACGTGCATGGCCGCGGCTCTCCGCTTCGCGTTCCACGTAAAGTTCCGTAAAGTCGGCACGACCGCCACGTCGCGGTTAACGTCGGCGGCCGCACCATTTTGCGCCTCGGCAGTCATGTCATTGATTATATCCACTCTCGCCGTGCATCAAGTTGGGCGCGTCGAGCGGATGCCACAACGTTTGGCACAAAGCAAACCGATGAATCAGCACGTCGATTTTCTCCGGCGAGCCAGGCATGGATAGCGTTGGCCAGTCCGGCATCGGCGTGTTGATCCGGGTGATATTGCCGACGCCACGGCGAGCGAACTTGCTGGTCGATGGGTATAGGTCGCGAACG
>JANLTA010000228.1:0-5686 GCA_031362705.1 Gemmataceae bacterium
CCACATAGCCGACGACGCCCGCAATTCGATTTCGCCCCGGTCCCATGTAGATGCACACGAAACCGATGGCGGCGAAGATCAGGTTCATGATCACGCCGGCGGAGATGATGAGCATCCGCTGGCCGACCGACTTGTTCTTGAATGAGCGCGGGTCTTCTTCCTGTTCGTCACCTTCGGAACCTTCGCCAAGCATTTTGACGTAACCGCCGAGTGGGATGATGCCGACTTTGTACGTGGTCTCGCCGAAGTGATAATGGCAAAACGGCAGCGATGGCCCGAAGCCGATGCTGAACGTTTCGACATAAACATCACACCACTTGGCCGCGAGGAAGTGGCCCAGTTCGTGAACGAAAATCACCAAGCCAAGGCCGAACACGACGAGGCCCATCGTGCCGATTGACCAGCCCTTGTAGGCGGCAAAGCCCAGGATGATGGCGAGAATCACCAGGATTGGCCCGTTGCGCCGCAGCCACGGGCCGATGGCGTCGTCGTTCTGCGTTACCTGCTCATCAGCGTTGTTCGTGCGTTCGTCCACTTGTTTACCTCATGTCGCGCCGCCCGGTCGGCTGCCCACAACGCTTCCAGCGATGGATTCGCTTCGAAGTGATGATGCGACAGCACGTCGTGGCAGACGCGTGGAATATCGAGAAACTTCAGATCGCCGGCGAGGAAGCGATTGACCGCCGCCTCGTTGGCCGCATTGAGGACGGCACCGCTGGTACCGCCGTTGCGGGCGACTTCATAGCCAAGGTTCAATGCCGGGAAGGTGTCCCGGTCCGGTGCCTCGAAGTGAATGTTGCCGAGGCTCGTCCAATCCAGCCGTTTGGCCGGTCCGTTCAAACGTTCGGGATAGGTCAGCGCATATTGGATCGGCAGCCGCATGTCCGGCGGCGACAATTGCGCCATGACCGAGCCATCGACGAATTCGACAAACGAGTGAACCAGCGATTCCGGATGGATGATGACCTCAATCTTCTCCGGCGGCAGGCCGAAGAGCCAACGGGCTTCAATCACTTCAAGGGCCTTGTTCATCATCGTGGCGGAGTCAATGGAGATCTTCTTCCCCATGCGCCAGGTCGGGTGATTCAACGCCTCATCCGGGGTCACTTCGGCGAGTTGCCGGCGGGTGTAGCCGCGAAACGGACCGCCGCTGGCCGTGAGCACCACCCGGCGAACATGGTCTGGCGTGCTGCCGGCCAGGGCCTGAAAGATCGCGCTGTGTTCGCTATCCACCGGCAGGATCGTGGCATTGCGACGCCGGGCCAGGTTCATGACCAACTGGCCGGCAACCACCAGGGTTTCCTTGTTAGCGAGAGCTACTGTTTTACCTACATCCAGCGCAGCCCATGTGCCGGCAAGCCCCGCCGCGCCGACGATGGCCGACACCACCACATCCGTTTCCGGGTCGGTCGCCAATTCACGCAAGCCATCTTCGCCGACGAGCAAGCGCGTGCCGGGCGGAAGCGCATCATCGTCGAGTTCACGTGCCGCATCCGGATCGGCGACTGCGACGGCCTTTGGATGAAAGCGATGGGCTTGATCGACCAGCGTCGCCAGGCTGCGATGAACACCCAGGCCGGTTACGCTCAATCGATCGGGAAGGTGGGCAATGACATCCAGCGTGTTGGTGCCAATGGAACCGCTGGAACCGAGGACAGCGACGCGCCGTTTGGTGAATTGTGGACGATCAATTGTGGAAGCGGCAGCCAAGACGAAGTTCCGTGGCGGGCGTGGGGCCGACAGAACGGCGGCCTCAGCCCGCGTCCTGCGGTAACAGACATTGTAGCCGCGGCGGCGGATTCGTCGCAAGTTCGCTTCAGGCATGGAGCGCGGCCGTGCCCGGCGCATCATTTGATGATTTGGAAGTAGTTCAGCGCGAAATAAGCCATGCACATCACGGCCATGCCGCCGAGCATCAGGGTAACGGGACTGAAGCCCCGTTCCTCGCTCGTGCCTTCTTTTGCCTTTGGCACAGTGTATCCGGGAGATTTTGCCAGCCCGCTCCTGGGGTCGTCGTTGGCCATCCGCACGTTGGCAGGCAGGTGGGCCTGCGTTGGATTCGGCGCTCGTTTGGATGGTGGTTCCGCCGCCGGTTTTTGGCTCACGACTTGGCGAAGTGAGGCCGATCCCATCGGCTTTCGGCCGGCGGTCGCCGTGAGCGGTCGCGGCGTCTCCATGTAACTGGAGCTAATCATGGCCTGGCGCATTTCCGCCGCGAAGGGTTGCAACGCTTCGACGATTTCCTCGGCCATCGGATAACGCGATGCAGCTTCCTTTTCCAGCAGCCGATCCACGATGAGTGCGAGTTCTTCCGGCACCTCGGGGCTGATTTCGCGAATGGGTTGCGGCAGTTGCGTTTGATGCGCCATCATCTTCTCGACGGCACTGCCATCCGGGAATGGGTATTGGCCGGCCAGGCAGAAGTAGAGCGTGCAACCGAGGCTATATTGGTCGCCAGCCGGCGTGCGGTTGGTCGGCTCCATGATGCTCTCGGGGGCGGTGCAATCCAAGCCTGATGTCATAGTGTTGGCGGTGGACATCGTATCCACGAGCGATTCGCCTTCGTTTTCCGCAAGCAACGAGCCGATGCCGAAATCGAGAACTTTAGCTTCGCCGCTTGTTGCAACCATGACATTGGATGGCTTAAGCAAGCCATGAAACAACCCGGCCTGGTGCGCGACCGACAAGCCCTGCGCAATTTGCAGGGCGATGAACGCGGCTAACTCCGGCTTCATTTTCTTTTCGCGTTGGACGATCGACTCCAGCGTTTCGCCGCTGACGAACGGCCAGGCGAGGTAGTGCAGGCCGCCGGCTGTACCCACGTCAACAAATGGCACAACGCACGGATGTTTGATATCCGCGAAAGCGCGCACCTGTCGGCGGGCCAGCCGCACGTTCCACATGCTACGTCGCGGCAAAACCTTCACCGCAAAGAACTGGCCATCGGCTTTGGACACAGCCTTATATACGGTACCCATGCTGCCGGCACCGATGGCGTCTTGCAACGTGTACGGTCCAAGGACCAAGCCCTGGGCTTTGCCTTCAAGGATGCGGCCGGCCTGGAACTCGGTGACGATCTTTTGCTTGACAAGAAAGTCGGACAAAATCTTGGCTTCGGACCGTGGATTGCGTTTGAGGAAGTCGCCGACGATCTGCTCGAGCTGCCCACGATCAATCAGACCGCTGCGGCGCAGTTCCATGACAAACCATTCGCAGGCGCCGAGGTCGGCTACGGCCATGTTGCAATCTCCGGGGGGTGGGTGCCGGGGCGATCCAGTGTCGAGTCCGGGCGCGCCAGGCCGCATGGTCGTTCATGGCGAACGATCTTTGCGCAGCCTTGGCATCAGCGGAAACGTAGCTTTTTCTCACTGCGGTTGTCAAACCGGCCAAGAGCGGATTTCCGGACCGGCCGGGATCACTACCCTAACCGTTTAGTTTGGCATTCACGCCGCCCCAAGGACCGCTCCCCGATGGCCATTGATCCGTACGCATCCTGTCCCTGCGGCAGCGGCAAAAAGTTCAAATGGTGCTGCCAGCCTATCCATGCCGAGATCGAGCAGGCGTTCGCCCAGCACAACGCCGGCCAATTCGATGCCGCGATGACCTCAATGGCCGCCGCGGTCGCCGCCAACGAGGGCAATCCTGAGGTTTGGGGCCGGCAAGCTCAACTGTTGGCTCTCAACGGCAAGCTCGAAGAAGCCGAGAAGTCACTCGATAAAGCGTTTGCGTTGAACCCAAATTATGCATTCGGCTATTTGCTGCGCGGCCAGTATCGACTCAATGAAGGCGAGATCATCGGTGCGTTGTCGCTGTTCCGCAAGGCCGCGTATGCCTATTCGCAGGATGCCCATGATCCGGTGGCCTACGCATACGAACTCATTGCCGACATCGAGATGCGGCGAAACAACCCAGTAGCGGCGACGGCCGCACTGCGTAAGGCGATCCACACGCTGCCGGGTAACAATGAACTGCGACAGTCGTACGATTCCATCTTTGGCGAGAAATCGCGGATTCCGCTGTGTGGCCGCAAGGACTACGCTTTTCGCACGACGCCGAACCCGACGGCCGAATGGTCAAGCCGTTTACAGCGCGCTGCCACCGGGAAGTTGACCGATGCGCTTGTTGCCTTCGCCGAGTGGACGTCAACACACCCCGATGATGCCAATGGTTGGTTCAACCTTGGGCTGGTTCAGGCATGGCTCGGCGGCAACGGCGCTGCTGTCGAATCACTGGCCAAATCCGTTGATTTGGAAACCAACGAAGACTTGGCTGCCGAGGCGTGGGCGCTGTGCGAAGTCCTGCTGTGCGGCGATGGCATGCACGAGGAAAGCGACTACGCCGAACATCGTGCCGCCTTCCCATTGCAAAGTCCCGAACAGGCGTTGGGTTTGATCGACGGTTGGACGCAATCGCAACGATTGGTGGGCTTGCGGGCCGATCCGGAACAAGGCGTGCTGACCGGGTTGTTGCTGGAACCGGCTAGCTCATTGGTAGCCACGGCCGATGCGCCATCGTTCGCAAAGTTGTCGGCATATCTATTGGTGGCCGGCAACAGCATGCAACTCTGGACGGCCAATTCGGATGCCTTGGATCGCGCCATCGCCGAAGTGGAAAAGGCCCTTGGCACCGCCAAATCGCAGAAAATGAGCGGCCCGGCGATGTTTCCGGATGTCGTCGTGGATGCCATGATTTTCCCGACGAAACAAACAACGGAACTGGATGCGTCGGCCAAAGTGAAAGAAGCGGCGGCAGGCTATTTCGAGGAACGTTGGCTGCATCAGCCGCTCAAAGCACTCGGCGGCGTGCCACCTGTCGATGCGGCTGGGGTACCTCGATTGCGTCGCAAACTGGCCGGCGTGATCCGCTTCCTGAAAGACTGTGCCGACCTGTCCGGCGTACGGCTCTACGATTTCGATCGCTTGCGGCGCAAACTAGGGCTGCTTGGCGGCGGCACGGCTGGGCCGGCGGATCTATCCGTGATGAGCGCGCCTGAATTGGCAGCGATGGACATCGGTAGCCTCAACGTGGATCAGCTTGCGGAAGGTTTCCGTGCGGCAATGAAGCTGGACGCCAAGGAAGTGGCAGGCCGATTTGCCCGTGCAGTCGCCGACCGACCTGGCGAGGGCGATCGGTTGCCTTACTTCGTCCATCTCATTCAGCTCGCATCGGGCGACAGCAAATGGGATGATGCCATCGCATTGGTTGACGAAGGCGAGAAACACGATTGCGAACATAATGAAGGCCGACGCCGAAATGACTACGAATTACGCCGTGGTCAGATCATGGCAAAAGACGGTGACATCGTCGCCGCCGTCGAAGTGTTCAGCAGACTGGTTGAGCGTCAACCCGACGAGTTGAAGTACCTCGAAGCGGCAACCAAAGCGATGATCGATGTGAAAAGTGCCAAAGCTGTCGAGTTCGCCGAAAAAGGCCTTGCACAAGCCCGCAGCCAAAACAACCGCGATGCCGAAGAGTATTTCCTCGACTTATGCCAATCGGCAAAAAGGCTGTAAACGGTATGCTATTGGGTGAGTGAGAAAGGCTCCGTAAACCTAGGCCCTGACAACTGTTGCGATGCAAGCAAGTCTTGCCATTGTAGTATTTGCAAATCTGGACTAGCATTCGTGCCCCCGGCAAGGTGTGCCCTGGTTTCCGCGGTCCATGGACGGACGAATGCGGGTTGCGC
>JANLTA010000254.1:0-1821 GCA_031362705.1 Gemmataceae bacterium
GAGCACCACGCCGGTCTCGACCGCGTAAGCCGATAGCAAATGCACCGCCGGCACGGTCCCGTCGACCGAACCCCGCGCGGTCTTTCCGTCCAGAGCGATGTGCGAGGGCTGGCCAGCGCGTTGCGAAGCCCAGAGCCGCAGTTGCTGCTCCGCAGCCGTCATGTCGAGCCGGCGCAGAACGTTGGAAAGCGTTGCCTTGCAGGGCGGCCGCGCATGGGTGAAGCCGAGTTCGCGGATCTGCGATGGCGGCAGACCGCGACCGAATTCGGCGATCGCCTCCAAACTCTTCATGCCGCAGACCACAGCCGCCGCGACCAAGTTGAGGATCGCCACCAACGAGTGGCGTTTGCCGCTGGCGGCCCGAGGATCGGGAATCGCCCGGAAACAATCGGCCAAGGAAAGTCCCGCCATTGTCAGGCCTCCGTGCCCTTGCCAACGTCACTGCCCAGTTTCTCTATAACGCCCAAGCAAAAACTTGGCAAGAGAACTATACTTCACGCGGCGACGAGTGATACTATACTTCACGCGGGCATTAGTGATACTTCCTGGAATCGCTGGAAGTTCAGTGTCATGAGTGTTTTCAGTTGATCAGCGTACTTGCTCGAAAGGCCGTCGATGGTCTCTTCGATCGCGGCTCGAAATCCTGCGAACGTCGGATGATAGCGGCCGTAAAGCGACCGACGTTTCATGAACTTCCACAGTCGTTCGATCAGATTCAGGTTCGGCGAATACGAGGGCAGGAACAACAGCGTGATCCCCAACTCCTTCGCCAAACCCTGGACCATGGCGTTGCGTTGATACCGGGCGTTGTCCAGCACCAGCGTGATCGGCCCGGACAATCCCTGTGCGGCGATCTTCCGCAACAATTCGCACATCGTTGCCGTGTTGACAACCGTGGTGTTGGTCACGGCGATCAATTCGCGCGTGACCGCGTTCCACGCCCCCAGCACATTGAACCGTTGACGACCCGAAGCGGCGCGGACGAAAATCCGCGTGAACGACCAGAGGCAACAGACGTACGTCCCGAGCACGAAATGAGCCGCATCGACGAAAAACAGGTGGCCGTTCCCCACGAGAGCGGCATCCAGCTTCGGCATCAGTTCCTCGTCGAGAAACTTGGCTTGGGTTTCAACGTGCTCGGCCAAGTTTTTTTGGGCGGCACGGGGATGGCGCGGACGCACTGCCATTTCATGCCGATATCTTTGAGGAACTTGCGCACTTGACTGGGGCCACGACGCAGTCCGGTCAGTTCAAAGATCCGTTCGCCCGCCTCGGCCACGGTGCGGGCGGGTCGTTCCTCGAAGGATTGGCGGATCAAGTCGCGATAGGCGGCCATTTCGCTCGTGGGACGGTTGGCGTTCGATCGCCGGAGTCCGTCCAAGCCCCCCTCTCGGAAAGCGACCACGTAGCGCTGAACCGTGACCCGACTCACGCCGACGATCTCGGCCGCTTTCCGGCGGGTGAGGCCACTGTGCAACAACCAGATCACGAGCATCTTTTCACGGATGCGCAGGTTGGGGTGCGAAGACCGTTCCTCATCAACGATGCGTTGCTGCTCCTCGGTCAGTTGAACACGAAGCCAAGTCATGGTGTGCGTCCTTGCGGTGCGAATCGAGTGGAATCAACACCTTGCCAGCATGGGATTAGTTCTATCACAATCATCGAGAGAGGGAAAGTTTCATTCCGCTCCGCGCGGAGTATAAGGCTCTGCGGGGACGCAACCTGACAAGGGATAACCAGGCCGACGGTGCGCCGATGGTGCATCAGGCCTCTGGTGGCGAGAGCTGCCAGAGGCCGTTTTCTCTCGCCATCGGACACCGG
>JANLTA010000358.1:0-3061 GCA_031362705.1 Gemmataceae bacterium
GTTCGGTCTATGCGACCGGCATGCGCGGCAACATCTGGCGCTCGACCGACAAGGGCAAGACGTGGGCGAAGCTCGACACCCACGGCGCCGACCAGTCGATCGCCACCGGCATCCAGCTTTCCGACGGCAGCTTTGTCTTCGTAGGGCTGGGCGGCCAAGTGCTCTACAGCACCGACGGCCAAAAGTTCACGCTGACCTACCGCGCCGACCGCAAGGGCCTGAACGCCGTCACCCTGGACGGCGCCGACAAGCTGCTGGTCTTCGGCGAGGCCGGCGTCAAGGACCAGTCCCTAACCCCAAGACCCGAAGATATCGACGTGCCCCTGCCCTCGGCCGCGCCCGCAGGTTGATACGGGGACACCAAAAAACGAATCAATTGTTCCAACGGGAGCCCAACGGCTCCCGTTGCCTTTTGTGGCAGCGCACCCATCGCCAACCAGAACGGCGCTTGTGGCGCAAATGATTCAACCGCCAATTGGTCTAGCCCCGTGCGAGCGTAAATTGCGACCGTCGGCATCCGCATTAACCTGCCATTATCCATTTTAACGCCTCCTGTGGTCTACAGCGGGGAAGGCATGCGACGGCCGGTTGGTGGCGGTTCATGCTTCGTGAGCGCATTTTCTCGTGCACCGCGCACGAGCAAGTCGGCTTGACCCGGATTGAGTTGCGTATCGGATCAGCAGAGGAAACGCGTCATGGAAAAATCAAAAGCACTCCGCTGGGGCCTGAACGGCTCGGCGGCAGCCCTAGCACTGGTGGGCGCGCTCGCCCCTGCGCAAGCCTACGAAACGAAATTCGGCGACGTCTCGATCATCTTCGACACGACGGTCTCGATGGGTGCTTCGATGCGCACGGCGGATCGCGAGACGCAATTCTTGCCGGAAAGCAACGGCGGACCTGTCGACCCGCGTGAGACAGGAGCGGTTGGCTTTGGAGGTTTGCTGAATGGACCACGAACCAGCCTCTGTTCTGCCGTGACGTGTCCTGCTGGTGGCTTGCTTACCGGCGCGCAGTTCTTCACCGCGAACCCTGACAATTTCGACGGCAGTGTCAACGCGGACGACGCGCGCCTGAACTTCGATAGCGGCGATTTGATTGGCGGAAACGTCAAGGCCAACCACGACTTGCAGATCACTTGGGAAAACTACAAAGTCTTCGTACGCGCCGTCGGTTTCTACGACGTCATCATGAACGACAAAGGCGTTGGTGATCGCTCACAGATTACGGACGCGGCCCTCGGCGATGTGGGCCGTAACTACGAACTCCTCGACGCTTTTGTATCTGCGGACTACATAATCGCCGACTTGCCGGTGAACTTGCGCCTCGGCAAGCAAGTCATCAACTGGGGTGAAAGCACATTCATTCTTGGTGGAAACAACATTTTCAACCCCATCGACGTCGGCGCGTTCCGTCGTCCCGGTTCTGAAATCAAAGAAGCTTTGGTTCCAGTCACTGCAATCTTCGGGTCTATTTCCCTTCCCTTCGACGTTTCGCTCTCGGGCTACTATGCGCTCGGTTGGGAGCCGTTTGAGCTCGACGCATCGGGCACACCGTTCTCAACCTCAGACGTAGTCACTCTCGGCTCCGGTGCCGCCGGCAACGTGAATCGCGTTTCGTTCTCATCGGGAAGCCCGCTTGGGGGCGAGCGTCGCAATTGTACAGCTGCGGCCGGTACGGCGACAAAACTTGTTCAATCTCCGTTTGTGGCTCTCTCACCTGGCACAGGGCTTGTCGCCGATCCGCTTTTGATTGGAAATGCCGGTAAGTTGGAATGTTCCGATAACCCGTTGGTGAATTATAAGATCAAGACCGCGCTTGGCTTTCATGAGTCCAGCAAACTGAGCCTGATCAGCGCCGCGACCGGATCCACGCTTGAGAACGAGGGTGTACTTGAACGCAGCGCCGACCATTTCGCCGATGAAACTGGCGATTTTGGCGTGTCGGCAAAGTGGTATGCCGAAAGTCTAGGCGGAACGGAATTCGGGTTCTATTATCAGAACTATGCAAGCCGCTTGCCGTTCGTGTCGGAGCACGTTGGCATCGCCAGCGTCGGATTTACAACGTTTGGCGACTCCAATGGTTCGACAACCGGCGCCCTCGGCTCGCGTCAGCTGCTACCTGCCGGTTGTGGCTTTGCTCGCGATCTCGATCCGGGTGTCGGAGTTGTGCCAGTTACCACATTGGGCCAAGCGTCTGCGACGGCAGCAGGCACCTTAGCCGCTGTAAACGGAATTGCAGCGACGTTCACAGGCGTGAACCTCGCCGATACACTGGTCGCCGATCCGCATGACATGCTCAATGCGGCCACTTCGACTGCTTTAGCTCAGATAGGCGGTGGCCAACTCGCTCTGGTACCGCATAGCATCACAGGCTCCTACGACACGGTCGCAAATGCACAAAAGCTTGCTTGTGCGTTGGCGTTTTTTCAATCGGAGCGGCAGACGTCTGCTGGGTTGAGTGCCGGAATCACGGTCCCACTTCTGATGAACGGCGCCGAAGTTTTGGGACTAAACACAAACTGGGACTTGTTCGTCGAATATCCTGAGGACATCGAAGTCCTTGGTATGAGCTTCAATACGGTGCTCTTCGGTTGGGGCGTGCAGGGTGACTTTACCTACCGTGATAACGCTCCATTCCAAGTGGATACCGACTCTTTAACGATTGCGGGGGCGGCCATTTCGTGTGCCTTTGAGGTCGGAGCACCAGGAGCAATCGATGCAAGCGCGTCGGCGACTTCGCTGCGTCTGGCCCTCACGCCAGACGGATCCGGAGCCACGCCTCGCTGCGGAGGTTCGCCGAATATCAACGGCGTGCTCTACAATGACATGTTCACTGCACAGATTGGCACCACTGCGACCTTCACGGCGTCTGATTGGTGGGTCGATGCCATTGGTGCCGACATCGGTATTCTTGTGACGGAAATCGGAATCGTGCAGGTCACCGGAGTCGAAGACACGTGGATCGACAATAATCCTGCCTCGACATTCTCGACTCCTGGTAACCCATTTTCACCAATCCTGAATCCACGTGCTACACAATACCAAAATATCGGTTGTCAGGG
>JANLTA010000488.1:0-2099 GCA_031362705.1 Gemmataceae bacterium
GTAACGTGTCTGCCGAACAATCCCAAAAAACAGGGGCAGGATTTTTTCCCAAACTTTATTGCCCTGGATCAACTTCGCAACACGATCCGAGCCGATGGTGCTAAATCTCTTCCCAAACAAACTCTGGGCTGCGCTCCCCTGTTTCTACGAAGAAGGCAGCGATTTGCTTCACCATCTCGAATGGGAGACAAAATCGCTGTGGAATCGGAGTGGGCGTATCACCGATAAAAAACTCTGCGTAATCCTGATGCCAATAGTTCTCTGGGGCCACAGCCAACAAATACGGAACGTCACCGTCAGCACAGCCATGTTGAACGAAGCCAACGTCTTTGCTGATGCCAAGCGTTAGTTTGTAACCATTTTCACCCTCAAGCTCGCAGCCAAACGGCTCCCGATCCCGAGCGCTGTCCAAAACAGCAAACAATTCCTGGCGATTATGCACAACAGCGCCATGCAATTTGCTCGAATGGTCTTGCATATCATTGAAAACGGCTTTCATGGCGCCCTCACTGTCCACGATACTGTTGTGCCACCTGGTAAGACCGAACTGACTGCGTTGGAACCTCCGGTGAAAGTTACGGCAGGACCATCCGGTAATACCACCGTAAGCCGACTGCCGTTGGGAAGCATTCGTGGCAGCAAGTTCATGCAACTGTCGCATATCACCGGGTTGTTGATGTAAACTGTGGCTTGAGTAAGCCCTTGTTGCTGCATCACAGCAGCAGCGTGCCCCTCGACGTGTGTTCGAGTCACAATGTCGAAGCCAGAAGTGCCTCTTGGAATAGACGACGCTGGGCCTTGCCAACCGCTTTCGAGTCGAATGTCACCGGTCGCAGTGCGCAAAACACCTTGCGTTCCAGTGGTTCTTGAGAAGGTAGGCAAGGTGGGCGTACCTGTTGGAGCTCCGGTCATGTTTGACCGACGAGATCCCGCCGCCATTGCTTGGCCACTTGACGCGGGGATGAAAATCGTTCCGTTCGGTGTTGGTACGTATGGCGATTTCATCGCCTTATTGCCAACTTGCGCAACGCGCGCTGCCGCTAATCCAGCAAGTAGTTCCTCACCCTGGCCTCCCGAAACCCAAAAATTCACACCCGCGGGCGGCTCGGTTGCCATGGTTTTCCAGGGAATTCCGTGTTGATTAGCAATTTCCGCCTTTGCGTAATCACTTGGTAGCATATTGTTGTGAAGCCCATTCACCCATGTTCCGTCTGTGACTTTGGACAACGTGGCGGGGAGTGTGCGGGCAAGTCGGCGTCGCTCATACTCGTCTTTCGCCCACTCTTGGTCAACGTGAGTTGTCACGCCACCCTTCATCAGGCGCTGTACAAAGGACTTCAGGTCTCCCTCAAAGAACTTATGCGGTTGCATTGTGTCAATGAAAGCACGCGAGTTATTTCCAGAAGCTTTGGCAATATTGACGAGAGTATATAACTGCATATCCTGCTTGGCAAAATTGAATGCTGGATCAAGATCTACATAGGATGTCTGACTATACTGCCACCATGAAAGAGTCGCGGAAACGCCTTTCATAGTGCCTATCTGAATACGATCCGTCGTGTTTATGACATTGGTTCCCCAAAGCATCCCAGGTTTTTCGTATTGAAGTACCCAATATACGCGATTACCGTCAACCTCGACAGTGTCCAACCCACTCGGATCCACCGCCATCGTCGGCTGGTTCATCACATACCGATACAGATTCGAATCCCCCGCTCCAAACCCAATCGGGTCGCGCGTGGTCCACTGGCCGATGCTTGAGTCGTAGTAGCGGGCACGGTTGTACTGCAAGTCCGTCTCGACATCGATCTCGCGCGAAGTCCATGCGTAGCGGCCGCGCTCGGCGGCGTCGGTTTCGCTGAGGATGTTGCCGAAGGCGCCGTAGGCGAGGGAGTCCTTGACCGCGCCGTTGCCATCGATGACCTTGCGGATCGAGCCGAGCTGGTCCTTCAGGTACCAGCGTTGAACCCCGCTGTCCAACCGCGTCAACAGATCGTCGATCGCGTCGCCGTAAACGTACCGAGTTGTCAAAGAGCCGCTGACGAAGTCGCCCCAGATGTCGGCGCGCTCGGTGCCGAGCGGGTCCGATTTTGCTGGGT